>JAJEBJ010000266.1 GCA_022822575.1 Alphaproteobacteria bacterium
GATGCGCCTGGCGTTGCGGTGGGCGAACAGGACGTGGCCCTTGTCATCGCAGCGGATGAGGGGTTTCCAGGTGTCGAGTGTCGCGGGGAGGATGCCGCGCCGGATGAGCCACAGGGGAGCGGGGTGTTCTGTGGCGCGGCGCCATGTGTCGAGGAAGTGTCGGCGGTTGTCGAAAAGCGCGGGATATTGGCCTTGAGACGCGGTTCTTGAATGGTGATCTGGTTGGGATGAGCTTGTTCCCCATTGATGCCGTCCTATAGATTTCGAGCCGTGGGCGGGGCATGAGGTGACGGATCCGGCCGCCCTGGTGGTGAAGTACATGGCGTGTCGCCGTTGTGTTTGGCGACCGATGCTTTCCCGATGCCACGAGGGCCTGCGCATCCATGATTCTGGACGAGTTTTCTGCGAGTGTTCGAGGTGTGATCTTGCCCCTTCTCGCTGGGCCTGGACGTCGGTCATGTGACCGCACCCAGGGACATTGGAACTGTGTCGCGGTCGTAGCCGAGCTGTGGATCAAGGGCCTTGATGCTGGTGTTGGTGATGGCCTGCTGACGTTGAGAACAGATGGTGCTCGATCCTGCACTCCAGGAGCGGGTCGATACGAGGTATCCGGCGGCCCGCCAGACAGCCCAATAGGATGATGACAATGGGGAAGAAAACGATGCAGATCAGCAGTGCACCACACCAAACCGCGTCTCAAAGCCAATATGCCGCGCTTTCTGACCGCCACCAACACGCCCAGAAGTGGCTTTCCGGCCAGCTCGAAAGACTCACGAAAGGTGGAGTGCCGCCGGCGGCGAGCGGTCGGTTCGATACGATGCTGCAACGTTGGGCGGTCGCATGACGCGAAGCCGCGATTGGCCCTATTGGGCGTAGGAGGGCTCGTCGCGATCGAGCATGCGGCGCAGACCGGGCCACTCGACCGATCCGTCGGCTTTCCAGTCGCCACCATAGGCCGCGCGATAGTGCCGCTCGCACGTCTCCCTGGGCGGGACGACGTAGGGTTCGGCCGATGACGTGATCTTCATCTGCAGTTCGCAGGCGATGTTGAGCGAAAAGGCGTAGAAGAAGGCTTCCGACACCCTGGCGCCAACGCTGGCAAAGGCATGGTGCCGGTAGATGAGCGCGCGATTGCGGCCGAGATGCTGGGCGATCCGCGCGCAGTACTCGGGCTCGAAGAAAAAGTCGCCATCGATGTAGCCGAGCTGCTCGTAGAACGGGATCGCCGCCTCGGTGAGGCAGGGCAGCAGGCCGTGCTCCTGGGCGGCAACCGCCATCACGCCCATGCCGTGGGCATGGATGACGGCATTGACGTCGGGCCGCGCCCGGAAGATCGAGGCCGCCGGCCTGCATACCGCAAAGTTGGTGGGCGTTCCCGGCTCGTCGATCGCGTTGCCGTCCATGTCGACGCGGATCAGGTCCGAGGCCCGGATCTCGTCGAAGAAGAGACCATGAGGATGGGTCAGGAACCAGCCATCCTCACCCGGAAGGCGTGACACCACAGAACCGTTGGTCAGATCCGACATGCCGTACCTGTCGAGCAGGCGGAAGGCTGCGGCCGTGTCCTGGCGCAGGGCCCATTCCTCTTCGCCGCAGGCCGTGGAACCGGGCATCGTTTCGGCATCCATCGCATTCTCCCTTCACAAGGTCAGGCCTGAGGTCCGAACGACGCACGAGACAGCCTGAACCGGTCCCCGTCGCGCGCCCCAAGGCGTCAGGTATCCACCGTATCGATCAACCCGGATGAGGTTCCGACGCGGCTGCTCGCCCTATTCGGCGGCCCGTGCCTCGGGCCGCTCGAATTGCGGCATGACCCGTTCGGCAAAGAGCTCGATGCCACGCAGCACCTTCCTGAAGGGCACGAAGCCGGGGTTCGGCCACAGGGTGAAGTGCTGGCAGTTGAGCTCTTCGCGAAACTTGTGGATGCGCTCGGCGACGAAGTCCGGTGAGCCCACCGCCAGCACTTCGTACTTCTGCAGGAAGTCGAACCAGTCGAGACTCTCGTCCTCGTCCGAGATCGACTCGTGGGCCGCCAGGAGCCCCTTTCGCGCCCAGTTGGGGTTGAGACCGGTCGCTGCGTCGTAGAAGGCGTTGATGCCGGGACGCGCCTCCCGTTCGGCCTCTTCCTGGGTCTCGGCGATGTGGAAGGTGCGCATGGCGTTCAGAGTCTGGCCGTTGGCGCACACACCCATCTCAAGCGGGCGTCCGCACTGCTCCGAGGCGACCTCCCGGTACGTCGCCCACGCCTCGCGCGTGCCCTCGAACGACCGGTTGATGCCGATCACCGAATGGCCGCGCCTGGCCGCGAAGTCGTACGACCTGGTGTTGTCCGCCGACTGCCAGATCGGCGGGTAGGGCTTCTGGTACGGCTTGGGCGTCACGCCCAGCGCTTTCAGGGCGCCGTCCGGGTGGTAGTGGTCGGGATCGTCCTTGTAGAAGCGCTCGTCCCGCTCGGACCAGCCGGGCACGGGGAAGGTGTAGAACTCGCCCTCGTGGCTCATGGCGTCCTCGGTCCAGCACTTGATCATGATGTCGAGGACCTCCGCGAACAGGCGGTAGTTCGTCTCGGGATCGCGCCGGTCGGCCTCGCGCTTGAACTGGATCCCCGCCGAGCTGTCGGTACCGCGGGCGATGCCGACGTCGAGCCGCCCCTTCACGAGATGATCGGCGGTCGCGATGTCTTCGGCCATGCGCACGGGGTGATGGTCGGGCAGGATGTTCGCGCTCTGGCCCATGCGCAGGTTCTTCGTCACGCTTGCCAGATGAAGGCCCACGAGGACGGGATTGGGGCAGGCGACCGGATAACCCCGGTGCCAGAAATGGTGTTCACCCAGCCAACAGGTCGTGAATCCGCCCTGCTCGAGCATCATGGCGGTTTCGCGCCACTCGTCGAACAGCTTGTCCTCGGGATACACCTCAAGCTGGTGATAGTAGACGTTGCCGTCGAACCGCACTGGTCTGCCATCCCCCTCGGCATTGGCAAGTCTTCCACAGGGAAGGTAGGCAAGGCGCCAGGCCCGGTCAATCAATCAGCCTGACGATCAATCGGGCCGCGGACCGTCACGAACCGACAAGGGCGGGAACATCGACGAC
>JAJEBJ010000249.1 GCA_022822575.1 Alphaproteobacteria bacterium
CGACGAGGTGTCCACGGGCGGGATCATCATCCCTGACACCGCCAGGGAAAAGCCGATGGAAGGCGAAGTGATCGCCGTCGGGCCGGGAGCACGTGACGACCGCGGCTCCGTTCAGCCGCTCGATGTCGCCAAGGGTGACCGGGTGCTGTTCGGCAAGTGGTCAGGCACCGAAATCAAGATCGACGGCGAGGAACTCCTCGTCATGAAGGAATCCGACATCATGGGTGTTCTTTAGGGCGACAGCCGCATTGCACCCGCCCCTCACTGCACAGACCAGGAGACGAACAAGACATGGCTGCGAAAGACGTTAAGTTCAGCGCTGATGCCCGATCGCGCATGATCAGGGGTGTCAACATTCTGGCCGATTCGGTCAAGGTGACGCTTGGCCCAAAGGGCCGCATGGTAGTTCTCGACAAGTCCTTCGGGGCGCCGCGCATCACCAAGGATGGCGTGACCGTCGCCAAGGAAGTCGAGCTTGAGGACAAGTTCGAGAACATGGGCGCCCAGATGGTGCGCGAAGTGGCCTCCAAGACCAATGACGTTGCCGGTGACGGCACAACCACGGCCACGCTGCTCACCCAGGCGATCGTGCGCGAAGGCGCAAAGGCGGTCGCTGCCGGGATGAACCCGATGGATCTGAGGCGCGGTGTCGACGCCGCGGTGGACGCGGTGGTCCGGGATCTCTCCAGACGCTCGCGCAAGATCAACACCGACGACGAGATCGAGCAGGTCGGCACCATTTCAGCCAACGGCGACAACACTGTTGGCGAGATGATTGCCAGCGCCATGAAGGCGGTCGGCAAGGAAGGCGTCATCACCGTCGAGGAAAACAAGGGCATCGGCACCGAGCTCGAGACGGTTGAGGGCATGCAGTTCGATCGCGGCTACATCTCGCCCTACTTCGTCACCAACGCCGAGAAGATGGTCGCGGAACTCGAGGATCCCTTCATCATGCTTCATGAGAAGAAGATCTCGAACATGCAGGACATGCTGCCGGTTCTCGAACAGATCGTTCAGTCGGGGCGCCCGCTGGTGATCATCTCCGAGGACGTCGAAGGCGAGGCTCTTGCCACGCTCGTCGTCAACCGACTGCGTGGAGGCCTCAAGGTGGCCGCCTGCAAGGCACCGGGCTTCGGCGATCGCCGCAAGGCGATGCTCGAGGACATTGCCATCCTGACCGGTGGCCAGGTGATCAGCGAGGATGTCGGCATCAAGCTCGAGAACGTCACCCTCGACATGCTGGGCACGGCCAAACGCGTCGAACTCACCAAGGAGAACACGGTGGTCGTCGGCGGCGCCGGCAGGAAGTCGGACATCAAGGGCCGTTGCAACCAGATCCGCCAGCAGGCCGAGGAAACCAGCTCCGAGTATGATCGCGAGAAACTGCAGGAGCGTCTGGCCAAACTCGCCGGCGGTGTTGCCGTCATCAAGGTCGGTGGTGCCACGGAGGTCGAGGTCAAGGAGCGCAAGGAACTGGTGGAAGACGCTCTCAACGCGACCCGTGCGGCAGTCGAGGAAGGTATCGTCGCCGGCGGCGGTTCGGCCCTTCTCGTTGCGACCCGGGCCCTGAAGAAGGTCAAGCTGGAAGAGTCCGACCAGCAGGTCGGTGTCGACATCGTGCGCCGCGCGATTGAAGCGCCAGCCCGCCAGATTGCGGAGAACTCCGGACACGATGGCGCCGTCATCGCCGGAAAGATCCTCGAGAACAAGAACCCGAACTTCGGCTTCGATGCCCAGGAGGAGGTCTACAAGGATCTCGTCAAGGCGGGGATCGTGGATCCGACCAAGGTGGTTCGCACGGCCCTGCAGGATGCTGCTTCGGTGGCAGGACTCCTGATCACCACCGAGGCCATGGTGGCCGAGATTCCGAAGAAGGACCCACCGATGCCGGCTGGCGGACCGCCGGGTGGCATGGGAGGTATGGGTGGCATGGGAGGCATGGGAGGCTTCTGACCTCCTGCTCACCGAGCACTCTCCGACAAGGGGGGCCGTGGCAGGGCCATGGCCCCCTTTTTCTTGTGCGGGAGAAGTACCGGCGGACCGTTGTCCGCCTCCGGGCATCCGGACAGCGCACAACCGCAAGGCGGCGGAGTTCGCCCCGGGGCAGTCAGATCAGGCGGTTGGACGTGCGCAGGAAGACGGCGAGCGTACAACCGGTGCGGGTGGTCGACGAGTGTATCGTCCCCGGTCTGAACGACACGAAGTCCCCCTGGCGGAAGACGCTGCCGTCGTCATCGATGAGTTCACCGTCGACCACGAGAAAATCCTCATGGCCGACGTGCTCATGGGGGAGAGACGAATAGCCCGGTTCGAGGTGCAGCAGATAGGATCCGCACCCGGTCTCGGGATCAAGGCTCATGTTGATCCACGACAGCCCGGGAATGGCCTCGCCGTAACGGTCATAGGGCACAAACCCGGAAAGATCGTCGCTGCGCCGGACGATGCGGCGGGATTCATCCGTCATCGCGGCGGCGTCACTCGAACGAGACTTCGACACGCCGGTTGCCCGGGTTGCGCACGCCATCGCCGGTCTCGATCGCCGGCACGGCCTCTCCATACCACTCGACAACGAGGATCGAGGGATCGATCCCTGCCGCCGCCATGTAAGCCGCGACCGCGTCGACACGCTTCCTGGAAAGATCGAGGTTGAAATCACTCTCTCCCGAGGTGTCCGCGTGCCCGGATATGACGATGGACGACGGCTGCTGGCGCACGGCCTCCGCCACGACGCTCTCGAGAAATCCTGTCGCAATCTCCGAGAGGTCGGCAATGTTCCAGGCGAAATAAACGACAAACTCCGTTTGCGGCTCGGGTTCAGGCACCGGCTCCGGTTCCGGTTCCGGCTCGACGTAGAGGAGCTCTTCCATGGCCGCGTAGAAGACATCGCGACACGACGCTATCTCGGCCTCCTGATGGGACGCGATCGGACCGGGATGGACGGGACCTTCTTCGGTCTCCTCGATCCAGCAGTCGAAACTCGTCTGTGCGCGGGCAGCAGCCTCCGGACGCTCAACCCTGTCGCCTGCCTCCAGTTCGGCCATCAGGTTCGCCCGTTCGCTGACGAGAAGGTCCATCTGCTCCGCCGAGTCGATGCGCCAGCCTGTGGGATCCCACGGTTCGACCGCAACGCCCTGCGCCACCATCTCTGCCCTGTCGCGAAACGTCGAGGCGTCGACCCAGTCGTAGTACGCCGCTTCCTTGCGCGCGAGGTCAACATAGCCGTCGTGAAGATGCTGGAGGAAGGGATCATCCGCAGTGTCCATTCCGGCGACACGATCAATCGATTCCGGTGTTCCACACCCGGCCAGAAGAAGCGCCACCGCACCAGCGAACAACGTTCCACAAGTCTTGCCCATGATTGCTCCCTCGTCGTTCCAGGCGCACTCTGGCCACGCCCAAGCGCGCCGGACATTCACAATGAACATTCTCGGGCGAATGTTACCATGAGCGCCTCATGACAGTATGGCGGTTTGATGGTTTTATCCCCAGATGGCGGGCCGTCGCCGCGGTGTGCCAGACACGGCTTTTGCCCGTGACGAACCGCCGGGCAACGGGTAGCAATTGCGCGCCTCGCCCGATGTTCCGGCGGCCCTGTCACGCATCAGGAAGGATGCTGGCGCGCCGTGATCGCCAGGGCATGGGCATCGAATCCCTCGTAGTCCGCCAGGATACGGGTAGCGGGTGCGAGGGCATCGTGACCGGCAGGTGTCAGCTCGGCAACGGACTGGCGCTTGAGAAAGTCCATGACCCCGAGAGCGGATCGGCTTGCCGCCTTGCCACCGGTAGGCAGCACTGCGTTGACGCCGATCATGTAGTTGGCCATGGAGAACGGCGCATCCTGACCCAGAAGGATCTCGCCGGCATTGCTGATGGCATCAAGCCACGCACGGGGACGCCGGCTGGCAATCTGCAGGTGTTCGGGAGCGAAGGCATTGACAAAATCAAGCGCATCCCCGGCATCCCGGGCAACGACAAGGCCGCCGTTGGCGCCCAGAGCCGCGCAGGCGTAGCGCCGGCGTTCACGGGACAGGGCCTCGAGATGTCCGGAGACGGCATCGGCCACGGCTTCGGCGAACTTGTCGTTCCAGGTGACCAGAAACACGGTGGAATCATCGCCGTGTTCGGCCTCGATAAGAAGATCGAGGGCCACGCGGGCGACATCCGCAGTGTCATCGGCGAACACCACGGCCTCCGAGGGTCCGGCCGGCGGGCCGGGCTCGATGTACTCCGCACACAACGTCATGGCCGCACCGACCCACGGTGAGCCGGGTCCCACAATGCGCACGCAACGCGGAACGGTGTCCGTGCCGAAGGCGACGGCAGCGACAGCCTGGGCGCCTCCGGCAAGGCATACATCCTCCACTCCCGCCGCCCGGGCCGCCAACAGGGTTGCCGGATCGCAGCGTCCACCCGGTCCCGGCGGTGTCACGATCACCACATTCCTCACACCGGCTACGATCGCCGGAATGGCCGTCATCAGGGCCACCGAAGGGAATGCGCCCTTGCCGCGGGGCACATAGCAGGCCACGGAATCGATCGGCACATGGCGGTCTCCGGCCATGACTCCGGGCCGGACCTCGACCATGTCAAGGGTTGCAGGACGCTGCCTCTCGTGAACGAAACGGATGTGGTCTGCCGCCATGGCGATGGCCTCGACCACGTCGTCCGGCACGTCCTGGCGGGCCCTGTCGAAGTCTTGCCGCGCCACCTTCAGTTGTTCTCGCGACATGAGAACACCATCGAATTCCTCCGCAAACCTCACCAGAGCCTGGTCACCCTCATCGCGCACCGCCTCGACGATGGGCCGCGCCCGCTCCACGTGACGCGCCATGTCGGGCGCGTGACGAGCCATGAGAGCGTCGCGCCCTGCCGGCGACAGGTTCGCCAGGTGCAGGATACGCGGCACCGCCGGAGGAAGGACCGGCTCAGCCAAGGCTGTCGTCCGTCTCCGGATCAATGCCCAGTTCGGCAAACACCTTGCGGGCGACGCGGAA
>JAJEBJ010000072.1 GCA_022822575.1 Alphaproteobacteria bacterium
AATCTGCGCCACCGCGCCGCCTTCGATGCCGAAGTCGGGCGCCTGGCTGTCCTCCTTCACGGTGAGACGGGGTTTGCGCCGTCGGTGATCGACATCGGCGGCGGCTGGGCCCGCAAGCGTGGTCCCGAATCGAAGGACACGCGGCCCAATGCCCATGACATCGAGGACTATGCCAACGCGTCGGCCGGGGCACTCGCGGGCGAACTTTCCGGTGCCGGCCTGCCCCTGCCCGCACTGTGGCTGGAGCCTGGCCGCTACATCGCCGGCAATGCCGGTGTCCTGGCATCGCGCGTGGGTTCCATCAAGCACGACAACGGTATGACCTGGGTCAATGTCGATGCGAGCACCAACCTGATGCCACTCATCGGTGCCGGCGAGGAAGGCACCCGCAACCTTGTCATCGCCGCTTCCTCGATGCACCGGCCACTAGACTGGCGCGCCGACGTCGTCGGGCCGATCTGCATTCCCTCCGTCCTCGGCGAGGACTGTTCCCTTCCCGCGCTGTCGCGAGACGATGCGATCGCCATCCTCGATGCCGGCATGTACGCCGAATCCGATTCCCACCAGCTGAACTGGGTGCCGCGACCGGCAACGGTGATGGTGCGGGGAGGCGAAGCCGCGGTGGTGCGCGAGCGTGAGACCCTCGACAGTCTCTTCGACAACCAGCGTCTCCCCCACTGGTTGCGGAACACCAACGCGCCACCGTCTTTGTGGCGCGATCGGGCCATCGATGCCGGTGCGTCGCCATGACAACGCCGTCGATTGCCGGAAACGCGACACACCGCTATCAGCTTCTCATCGACGGCATGACCTGCAGCGCCTGTTCCACCCGTCTGGAAAGGATGCTGTCGGCGGCATCGGGGGTTGCGGCCGCCGCCGTCAATTTGGCCACGGAGCGGGCCACGATCGATGTCGATGACGGAACCTCCCTTGACTCGGTGGTCCAGGTGGTGCGCCGGGCCGGCTTCGATGCGAGGAAGGAAACTCGAGCCTATCGCATCTCGGGGGCGGCAAACGAAGCCGCTGCCGGAGTGATCCGGGAAGCGCTCGAAGGTACGCCCGGTGTCGTGACCGCGACAATCGACGGTGACCTCGCACTGATCGAGGTGGAGCGCTACGCCCTTGCCGTGAGCGACGAGAGTCTCGAGGAACGCGCCAGGGAGGCCGGTGGCGTCCTTTCTTCCAGCGATGCCGAGCCAGCCGAGGACCGCCGTGATCTCGGGCAATACCTGGCCATCAGTGCCGCCATCCTTCTTTCCGCACCATTTGTCGTGCAGATGGCGGCGCACCAGGTCCTGACAACCGGCTGGGCCATGCCCCCTCTCGTCGAGGCCCTTCTCGCCACACCGCTGCAGTTCGTGATCGGCGCCCGGTTCTATCGTGGCGCGCTGAATGCCCTGCGTGGCGGCGGCGCGAACATGGAGGTCCTGGTGGTGACGGGAACCACGGCCGCCTACTTCTTCAGCTGGTACCAGTACGCGACGCTGGGCGATGCGGCGTCGGGTCAGCTCTATTTCGAGGCCTCGGCCATCATCATCACGCTGGTTCTCGTCGGAAAGCAGCTGGAAGCGAGGGCACGGCGCGGTGCGGCGCAGGCCATCAGGGAACTGCTGGCGCTCAGACCGCGAACCGCGCTCGTCGAGGGCGAAGACGGCACGGTTCGCGAGAAACCCCTGCGGGAGGTCAGGGTGGGGGACCGCCTCGTCTGCCGCACCGGCATGCAGATCGCTGCCGACGGCATCGTCACCAGTGGCGTGGCGGAGGTGGACGAATCGCTCATCACCGGCGAGAGCATGCCGGTTTCCCGCAGCATGGGCGATCCGGTGATCGCCGGATCCCTCAACATCGATGGCCTGTTGACCATCGAGGCCCGGGCCACCGGCGCCGATTCGACCCTGGCGCGGATGATTCGCCTGGTCGAGGACGCCCAGGCCGCCAAGCCGACGGTTCAACGCCTGGCGGACAGGGTGTGCGGGATCTTCGTCCCTGTGGTGGTCGCCATCGCGTCCATCGCCTTTTTGGGCTGGCTTGCTGCCGGCGCCGGTATCGAGGTCGCCGTCATCAATGCGGTATCGGTCCTCGTCATCGCATGTCCGTGCGCCCTGGGACTGGCGACGCCGACCGCCATCATGACCGGCTCCGGTGCGGCAACGCGGGCCGGCATCCTCATCAAGGATGTCGAGGCCCTCGAGCAGGCACACGGACTGACGCACATGGTGCTCGACAAGACCGGCACGCTCACGTCCGGCACACCGCGTCTGGGAGCCATCCGGCTGCTCGCCGACGACCTCGATGAGAACACGGTCCTGGCGATCATGGCTTCCCTGCAGCAGGGAAGCGAACACCCTATCGCCGAGGCATTTCGCGTGGCTGCGGAGGAGCGCCGGCTCTCGCTCCAGCCCGTGAAGGAGTTTTCCAGCCGGGTGGCCCTGGGCGTGGAGGGCGTCGTGGGCGGCACCCGTTACTTCGCGGGGAACCGCCGTCTCTTCGACACCCTCGCCTTCGCCGCACCCGATCCCATTGACTCGGACGATGAAGGCGGCGTCTGGCTCGGCGCCCGCCACAAGGACGGCGATGTCTGGCTGGCCCGGTTTGCTGTCGACGATGAAATGCGGTCCGGTGCGAGCGAGGCCGTCGACGCGCTCAAACGACTGGGGATCGCGCCGTTTCTTGCATCGGGCGACACCACGGCCGCCACCCGGCGCATTGCCGCCGCCACCGGGATCGACGAATTCCGCGCCCGCGTGCGTCCGGAAGACAAGGTGGCCCTGATCGACGAACTCATGGAGGGCGGCAGGAAGGTCGGCATGGTGGGCGATGGCATCAACGATGCGCCGGCCCTCGCCCGGGCCACCGTCGGCATGGCCATGGGGTCGGGCACGGACGTCGCCATGGAGACGGCGGCCATCACGCTCATGCGCCCCGATCCCCGACTGGTGGCCGCCGCCATCGACATCTCGCGAAGGACGTGGCGCAAGATCAGGCAGAATCTCTTCTGGGCTTTCATCTACAATGTCATCGGCCTGCCCCTGGCGGCACTGGGTCACTTGAGTCCGTCCCTGGCCGCCCTCGCCATGGCGCTCTCGAGCGTGAGCGTCGTCGGCAATTCACTGATCCTGCGAGGCTGGCGCCCGCAAATGGAGGAAATCCACCATGACAATTCTTGATTTCGACGTCACCGGCATGGTCTGCCAGGGCTGTTCGAACGCCGTCAGAACGATGGTTCTGTCCCAATCAGGGGTCGAGTCCGCTGCGGTCGATCACGAGACCGGCAGGGCCACCATCACCGGCGATGCCACCATGACGGCTGCCGCCGTTCATGGCGCCATCCGCGACGGCGGCTTCGGCGTCAGGGCCTGCGGCAATGCGCACTGCGCCTGCGACGACTGTCACTGCGATCCCTGCGCCTGCTGATCCGGCAACCGGAGTACACCATCATCGTTCATCCGTTGGCGGATGGAGAGTGATGGCGTATGTCCGTCCCTGACCGCATGCAGGCGGTACGAAGCTCGGCGGCGGCGGGACGACCCGACCCGGCCCGCATTACTGATCCTCGGACAATTCTATGAATGGGCGTGCTGGTGGTCGTCGTCGGCACAGTGATCGTATTCGATCTCGACCGTCGTGTGTTCAATACCAAACCCGTCGTGCAGCCGTTCCTTGATGCGGCCAATCACGTCGTGCGGTACCGCGGACTCCCTCACCCTTGCATGAAGGGTCGCGACGGTACGAGCCTGGGTGATCGACCAGAAGTGGAGATGATGGATGTCGACGACATCATCGATATGTCCGGTGAGATCAGCCCTGACGTCCTGGCCGGAAAGATGGTCCGGAGTTCCCTCCAGAAGGATGTGCGCCGAGTCCTTCATCACGGGCCAGGCGTTCCTCAGGATGATGGCGACAATGACAAGGGAAAGAAGGGGATCGGCTATTGTCCACCCGGTCATCATGATGATCCCGGCCGCGGTGATGGCCGCCAGCGACCCAAGGAGATCGCCTATCACGTGGAGCCTGGCGCCACGCACGTTCAGATTGTCCCGGTTGGCCCTGGAAATGATGATGAGGGCCAGGATGTTGACGACGAGGCCAATCGTGGCAATGACGAGCATCATCTCGCTCAGGATCGCTCCAGGCGAGATGATCCGCCGGACCGCTTCCGAGACAATCCAGACACACAGGAAGACCATCAGCATCGTGTTGCCGAAGGCGACCAGGATCTGCATGCGATCAGCACCATAGGTCATCCGCGCCGTCGGCTCGCGCTTCGACAGGCGAAAGGCATACCAGGCAAGGGTCAGGCTGGCAAAATCGGAGAGCATGTGCCCCGAATCCGCCAGCAACGCCAACGACCCCGACAGAAGGCCACCGACAAACTCGGCGATCATGAAACTGCCGATCAGCAGCGCCACCAGTCCCAGTACGCGGCCATTCTTCTCGATGTCCGCAATGCCGTGGGAATGGCCGTGAGAATGACCGTGGCTGTGCGTCGCTCCGGTCACGTCGCCTCCGCATCAATGTCTGGGCGGGGCATAGCACCCGACAGCATCTGTGCCAACCAGAGAATCCGTGTTGACAAGCAGTGCGCTGCGGCGGCTGAATGGCGCTTCAAGCGTCACGACGCAATCACCAAAAGAACTGGGAAGAGGGGCACACTCCAATGATCATTCGACGTGCCGTTTCCGGCCGCCTTGCCACCCTGGGAGCCGCCGGACTCCTGTCCCTTGGACTGTCGCAGGATCCCGTCCAGGCGGACGGGCATCTCCATCTTGTCGCCACGGACGCCTTTGCGCCGCAGGCGGGATGGGCCATGGAAACAGACGACGCCTACATTCTGGCCCGCGCCGGATGCGTCGAATCGCTCACGCGGCGCACCGCGGATGGTGCCCTGGAACCGGCGCTCGCGGAATCCTGGACGCGGCATTCTCCCACCGAGTGGGACTTCGCGATCCGCCAGGGCGTGACGTTCAGCGACGGAACTCCCTTCAACGCCACCGTCGCCGCCGAATCCCTCAACCGCATGCTGACGGCAACCGCACCGCCAAGGGCCTTCGCACCGAAGCGCATCGCGTCGGTCTCCGTGGTCGATGACATGACCGTGAGAATAGAGTCGGTCAATCCAAGCGTTCTCACACCGATGCGCGTGTCTTCACCCAACACCGGATTCCTGGCGCCGGCGGCATTTGCCGGGGACGCCGTCGACCCCGTGGGTCATTGCATCGGCCCGTTCGACATCGTCGAACACGTTCCCCAGCAGTCCCTGATGCTCACACGCCATGACGCCTACTGGGGCGGACCGGCCGAGCTCGAAAGCGGCGAGATGCGGTTCATCCCGGAGGGCAGCGGTCGGGCAACGCAACTGCGGACCGGCGAGGCGCACATCTCGGCTCGCCTGCCGGTAACGGAGGTTCTCGGACTGCAGGCGGAGCCGGATGTCGTGATCCAGACTGTCGCCCAGGCGCGCACCAACAGCCTCTATCTCAACAACCAGAAGGCGCCGCTCGACAACATGGCCGTGCGTCAGGCCATCCAGAGCGCCATCGATGCTACAGCCATCGCCCAGACGATCTACGAGGGCTCGGCTCAGGCGGCCGTCGGCCCCTTCGGGCCCGACGATCCCTGGGCTCCCGAAGACGCGATGGCGGTGTCCCAGGACGTGGAACGCGCCCGGGCGCTCATCGCCGAATCCGGTGTCGACGCGGACTCCCTCGACCTCGTTCTCTATGCCTACGTGGAACGCGCCGAACTTCCCGATCTTGCCGCGGTCATCCAGGCGCAGCTCGGCGCCATCGGCATCAACGTGGAACTGAAGGTGGCGAACTACGGCGCCCTTGAACCGGACCTGCTGAGCGGCGAGTTCGACATGCTGGTGCTGTCGCGTGGGTACCTGTCCGATGTGGCCGACCCCATCGGCTTTCTGACGGCGGACTACACCTGCGAAGGCGGCTACAACCTGTCGCGCTTCTGCGATCCGGATATCGACGCCATGGTCGACCAGGCGAGCAGCGCGGAAAGCGAAGCGGAACGGTATGCGCTCTACAGGGATATCGCCCGCGAGCTCCAGTCACGAGCCGTGACCGTTTTCCTTGTCCATCAGCAGGGCAGCGACGGGCACCGCTCGAACGTGGCCAACTACGCCGTCCATCCCGATGGCCATTACCTCTTCACCAGGGATCTGGCACTCAACTGACCAGCAGCGGAAGCCTGAGGAGCAGACCGACATGACAGGTGATCACCTGAAACCGAAGTTCATCACCTTCGATCTCTACGGAACATTGACCAACTTCCAGATGTCCGACGTCACCGCAGGGTTGATGGCGGATCGCTTGGACGAAGGCGACATGGACAGGTTCCTCGACGACTTCGAGGCCTTTCGTGGTGACGAGGTGCTGGGGACCTTCAAGCCCTATGCTCAGGTGATCACCGAGTCCTTCCGGCGGACCTGCGATCTCTGGAACATGGCGTATGACAGTGAAACAGCCGACGCGATCGTGGATGCGGTCCCCACCTGGGGTCCGCATCCCGACGTGCCGGAAGCCCTGGCACGGACGGCCGAGGCCTATCCTCTCGTCATTCTCTCGAACGCCAACGACGAGCAGATCAGACACAACGTCGACAAACTCGGCGCCCCCTTCCATGCCGTCTACACAGCGGAACAGGCAAGGAGCTACAAGCCCTGCTTCGCGGCCTTCGACTACATGCTGGAACAACTCGGCTGCCAGCGCCACGAGATCCTGCACGTGTCGGCGAGCCTCTACTATGACCTGATGCCGTGCCATCACATGCGCATCGTCAACAAGGTCTATGTCAACCGCGGCTACGAGCCCTCCGTTCCCTTCTTCGGCTACCACGAAATTCCCGACATCACCCACCTTCCCGGCCTGCTCGGTCTTTGAACAGCCGATTCATTGGTAAAATATGACACGAGGTGAGGCATGCGGGGCTCTGAATGAGTCTTGCAGATGCTCCTCTTCAGGCGCACGCAATCCGATGAATGAGCTGACGACCACACTGGTTCTCTGGTCCGCCTGGGAGCCGATGCGATAGCCCAGTACGTTTCCGTCAGGGCCGGCAGACTCTTGCCGGCCAGCAGTCGAATTCGCACCTGTTTTCTCGCGTCAGCGGCCGCCGCAGTTCCGTTACTCAGGGGAGACCCGCAGCTTTTCGAAGAGCTTCGTTGATGCGGCTTTGCCAGCCGGGACCATCAGAGCGAAAGGCTGCGAGGACATCAGGATCAAGTCGAATTGTAGTCTGAACTTTCGTCACTTCAGACTTCGGTCGACCGCGGCGCACTGGGGCCTTGGCGAACTTGGCCTGCCACTCAGGGGTGCTGAAATCTGGCAGATCATCATCGGAAGCGGCTTGCGTATACTTCTTGTTCACGGGTGTTGGCCTTTCTCAAACTGATGATGCGGCGAGCAGCGCCACGCAGAGACCACGCCACGATCCAAGTGCGCTCATCCAAGTTCGCACGTGGCAACGGCGAGCGGATGGCCCAGAAGACGCCTGTCCACGGTCAACAACTTCAGACCTTCTTCCTGAGCCTGAACCAGCAACAACTCGTCGAAGGGGTCCCTGTGGTCAATCGCTGTTCTGAGAGCCAGCGCGGCATGCCGTATGGTCATGGGCAGGAATGTCACCTCCTGGTCTTCCAGCACGTCAACCACATCCTCTGGCGAGAAGCGGCTCTTGCGCGCCCCGGATCGATGGCGGACACCGTACTTGAGCCGCATTTCCCAAATCGACACCGCGCTGACAAAGATCTCTGTCCTTGGGGAAACCAGGATTGGATACTCGGACTCCAGAAACGATCCCGGCCTGTCCATAAGGTCAAACAGGCAGGATGTATCGAGAAGAATGCGCATCACCGTCACTCTTGGTCGGCTTCAAGGCCCAGCACCTGACGGCTGAGGGCCGGATCATTGAATTCATCCGGCCAGCCTTCGCCATCGCCCTCGATGCCGAGCCGTCGACGTGCCGCCTGCAGCTTCTCGAAGTCAATCCCGCCGCGTCGGTCGCAACGTATCAATTCGACGGCCGGAAGTCCGTGTCTGGTAATGACAACCCGTTCTCCGTTGCGGGCCGCAGCAACCAATTCGGACAGGCGCGCTTTCGCATCGCGGATAGCAAGTTCCATGCAGTCTCTCCGGTGTCCGCTTGTCTCAGCATATGTATCATGGTGGCTCATTCCATTCAACACTACTACGTGACTACATTTCTGCCGCTGAACAACCGGCGACACTGCAACATCATCGCCTGAACGCTCGCACCGAAGAGGCTTGCAACTGATATCGATACCAGTCTCGCGAATCTCGCCGGGTATGGTTTCCCTCCAATGATTGAGGGGCCGGAACGAGGCGGACGTGGAAGGATCTCCATCGATCATGATGGTCGGGCGGTGGGTGACAGGGCCGGGGGCCGTGATAGCATGGGGATTGAATCAGTCGGCCAGGACCATGGAACGGTTTTTGCTCAAGCGAGCGATTGTCCTAGTCGTCACACTGACGCTCGTTTCCTTCCTCGCCTTCCTGGTTCCCTGGCTCGGTGACACCGACCCTGCGCGCGCCATCATCCGCTCGCGCGTAGCGGACCTGGCGCTCGACAGCGCTGCGGTCGAGGCGCTGCGCATCAAGCTCGGCCTCGACCAGCCGTTGCTGCATCAGTTCTTCACGTGGCTCGGCCGTGTCTTTCAGGGGGATCTCGGCCTTTCCTTCACCAGCAGGCTTCCCGTGGCCGACCAGATCCTGCGAGCCATGGGCGTGTCGGCCACCCTCGCATTGAGCGCCCTCTTCCTGGCACTGGCCATTGCCCTGCCCGTCGGCACGCTGGCAGCCGTGCACCAGGGGCGCCGCTTCGACGGCATTGTCACCTTCATCGCCCAGGGGTTTGTCTCGATCCCGGAGTACTGGCTGGCGCCGGTTCTGGTCCTGCTGTTCGCCGTCGAACTCGGCTGGCTGCCTTCCGCCGGCTGGTCCGGCTTCGAAACGCTGATTCTCCCCGCCGCCGTGCTCTGCCTGCGCCCGCTTGCCTATTTCTCGCAGGTCATGCGGGCATCGATGATCGACGTTCTCCATGCAAACTACATCCTGGCTGCCAGGAGCCGGGGCCTCGGTCTTGCAGGCGCCCTGGTCCGGCACGGCCTGAGAAACGGTATCCAGCCGGTCCTGACCGTCTTTGCCCTGTGGCTCGCCGGGCTCCTCGGTGGTTCGGTCGTCGTCGAGGTCATCTTTGCCATTCCCGGAATGGGCCGCCTCATCTATTCGGCGGTGATCAACAACGACATGCCGATGCTCCAGGGGAGCATCATTTGCATCGTCGGCCTCGCCATCATCATCAATACGGCAGCCGACGTTCTCTACGGCGTTCTCAATCCGACCGTCACAGTCTCAGGGGACGCACGATGACTTTTGTCACGCGGATTGTGCGCTGGATCATGCGTCAGCACTGGACATTCATCACCGGTCTTCTCTGTGGTGCAACCGTGGCCCTGATGCTCATCGCTGCACCAGTCATTTCGCTCCACGACCCGGTGGCCCAGAACCTCTCCATGCGCCTCCAGGGACCCGGCGGCGATCACTGGCTGGGCAACGACCAGCTCGGCCGCGACCTGTGGGCACGCCTGCTTCACGGGGGCCGGTTCTCCGTCGTGGTGGCCGGTCTCACTCTCGTCCTGTCGGTCACGATCGGCACGGTCATCGGCGCCTGGTGCGGACGGGTCGGAGGCGCCATCGACGAGTTCGTGATGCGTGTCGTCGATGTCCTCATATCCTTTCCCGAAATCATCGTCGCGCTCTTTCTGATCGCCATCATCGGCCCCGGGTTCGGCACCCTTGTTCTCGCCCTCACACTCGTCGGATGGACGCCCTTCGCCCGTCTCGCCCGCGGCATTGCGCTGGACATTTCCTCTCGGGACTACATCGTCGCGGCCGAGGTGCTCGGATGTACGAGGACCTTCATTCTGCTGCGCCACGTGATCCCCAATGCGCTGCGTCCGATTTCCGCCATGACCTTCCTCCGGTTCGGACACAAGCTGATCACCGTGGGCGCGCTCTCGTATCTGGGCCTGGGCGTTCAGCCTCCCGACTCCGACTGGGGCGCCATGCTGGCCGATGCGAGGCAATTTGCCGCCCGTCAGCCCCTGCTCGTGTTTGCACCGGGCATCGCGATCATGGTGACGGCACTCAGCGTCACCCTGATGGGACAGGGGCTGGAGATCGACGCCGACAGGTCCCGCCGCCTTCGCACAGGCGAATCATGACCTCCCCCAATGAAGCGCCCTGCCTGAAGGTGGAGAATCTCGACATATCGATCGGCGACGCCGTTGCCGTTGCAAGAGGAATCAACCTCGAGATCCGCCGGGGCGAGACGGTCGCACTCGTCGGGGAATCGGGATCCGGAAAGACCGTGACGGCGCTCTCTCTCATCGATCTCCTGCCGCCACCGCTCAGGGTGACGCGGGGCTCGGTCTCGATCTGCGGCCAGGAGATCACCCACGCCACTCCTGACGTTCTCAACCGCATCAGGGGCAACCGTGTCGGCATGATCTTCCAGCAGCCCGCGAGCATGCTGGATCCCAGCTGCAGGGTGGGCCGGCAGGTCGGTGAGGCCCTGCGCCTGCACAGGCGGGCATCGCGCGGCGAAGCCTTCGAACGCGCCGTCGAACTCCTGCGGGAGGTCGGTATCCCGGAAGCCGGCCGGCGCGCCCGGTCCTTTGCCCACCAGCTGTCGGGCGGCATGGCGCAGCGGGTCATGATTGCCGCAGCCCTTTCCAGTGACCCGGATCTCCTGATCGCCGATGAGCCCACGACGGCGCTCGACGTCACGGTCCAGGCACAGATCCTCGGACTTCTGGAGAAGGAGAAGAAACAAAGGACACTCTCCATTCTCCTCATCACCCACGACCTCTCCATCGTCTCCGCCGTGGCTGACCGGGTCGTCGTGATGTACGCCGGGGGCATCGTCGAGGAAGGCCCTGTCGCAACGATCATGCGCGCGCCGCAGCACCCCTACACGAAGGCCCTGATCGACTGTTCGCTGATGCGCAAGGCCGGCAGTGGTGATCTCGAGTCCATCCCCGGCACCATTCCCCCTCCCACCCGGTCGATTCCCGGATGCCGCTTTCACCCCCGTTGTCCCCATGCCCTCGCTCGCAGCAAGGGGAGTGTCTGTGCCAGCGACGAGCCGGTGGCGACACGAACAGCCGACGGCCACCTGGTGCACTGCTGGGCGGCGGAACCATGAGCAGCGCCGCAAGTCCCCTTGTCGAGGCTCGCGACCTGGTGAAGCACTATCCCCTTCGCGGATCGGGCGGGCTTGCCGTGCGGTCCGTCGACGGCGTGACCCTCGCGATCGGACGCGCGGAGGTGCTGGGCCTGGTCGGTGAATCGGGATGCGGCAAATCCACGCTCGCCCGCCTGATCATCAACCAGATCCGGCCGGACCGCGGCGAGGTGATCATGGACGGCCGCGATCTCCTGGCGATGAAGTCGGGAGAACTCAGGCGTTTCCGCCGCACCGTCCAGCTCATCTTCCAGAATCCGGTGGCAGCGCTCGATCCCAGGATGAGGCTGATCGACTCGCTCATGGCTCCGCTCGCCGCGCACGATGCCGGAACCCGGGAAGAATGCCTGGAGATGATCCATGCGATGCTGGGCGAGGTCGGAATCGATGCGGGAATCGTGGAGCGGTACCCCGGGCAGTGCTCCGGAGGGCAGTTGCAGCGGATCGTCATCGCCAGGGCTCTCCTCCTGCGGCCGCAGTTCGTCGTCTGCGATGAACCCACATCATCGCTGGATGCGTCGATTCGCGCCCAGATTCTCAATCTCCTCAACGACCTGCGCCGGCGATTCGACCTTTCCCTGCTGATGATTTCCCATGACCTTCGGGCCTTGCGCCACATCTGCGATCGTGTCGCGGTCATGTACCTGGGCCGCATTGTCGAGTTGGCTCCCGTCGAGCAGATCTTTCACGCTCCGCGCCATCCCTACACGAAAGCCCTCAACGCGGCCTCGCTGCTCGATGAAATCGGTCTCGATGCCGCTGGCCGCCTTGTCCAGGGGGAACCTCCAAGCCCCGTTCAACCGCCGTCCGGATGCCATTTCCATCCGCGTTGTCCCCTGGCTGACGAGACGTGCCGACATCATGTTCCCGCCCTCGAAAGGATCGGGGAGGATCACGAGGTCTCCTGTCACCACTGGCGGATAAGCAGTTCATGACCGCAAGACCTGTCGCGACGCACCGGTGATATGGCACCCTGACGCCCGGCACGCGATTGCGGATGGATGACATGCAGGGTTCGACCGATCGACGTGAGGATCTTTCCAGCCGGGTCTACCGGATCCTCAAGAACGAGATCCTGCTGGTCCGCCTCGCTCCGGGCGCCGAGATATCCGAGACCATGCTGGTGGAGCGATACGGATTCTCCAAGGCGCCGCTACGCAGCGCCCTGGCACGGTTGCGCCAGGAAAAACTGGTCATCACGCGCAAGCGCCTCGGCAACATCGTGGCGCCGATCTCTATCCAGGATGTCCACGAGGTCTTCCAGCTGCGACTGCTGCTCGAGGTCGAGGCCACACGCCTTGCTGCCGGACATGTCGATTCGTCCCTGCTCACCCGGCTTGACGCCGAGGTGCGCGCCTGCCTTCCGGCCAGGGGAGGCGGAACGAGGACAGCCTATCGCGAAGCCAACTACGCCTTCCACGAGCACGTCGTCCAGTCCTCCAGGAACGGCCGGCTGGCGGAATTCGTCATGTCCCTCATCGAGCATCATGAACGCATTGTCCACTTCTGCCTCACCCTCGAGGACCGGGACATCGAGTTTCATCATCGCCACGACGACCTGCTATCAGCGCTTCTGGATGGCGACGGAGAACGCGCAGCGGCGGCGGCCGAGCGGGCCATACGAGGCAGTCAGAAGAAGATCATCGAGACGCTGATGGGTAGTCACGCCATGCCGCCACGTGATGGCGGACCGCACGATCCCTGAAGACCTTGCCCTGCGGAGCGATGAACCACGTCCAGGTCTCCTCCGGCTGGCCCAGATGGGCACCGTCCAGGAGATCCGCCACCACTCTGCGTCCGTCGGCGTGGTCCTCTCGGCGTTCGATATCGGTAATGAGGCACACCCGGTCACCATGCCGGGCAAGCCAGGCCATGTGGCTCGAGATCAGCTCCCGGGTGAACTCTCGCAGGCGACCCGGAGGAAAGGTCGGACAGTATCCGAGAACGTACCGGCGCGGCATGACCGCAAGCTGGGAGACGAGATTGACGGAGACAGCAAGGTCGAAGGGCCCATCGCCCACCACGGGGGGACGACCTTCCGGCAAGGGTCCGCGGCACCCGGTTCGGGCGAACCGGTAGCAGGGCCAGACCACACCGGTGACGTCGAGGGTCACCAGTTCGACATTGGCAAGGTCACGCACGGCCCGGCGGGCCTTTCGCCCATGATGGATATCCGCCAGAACCACGCGCCGGAAGTTGCGGGCGAGCATCTCCACCGGCACATCCAGCAGGAGTCCGGAACCGGTCACCAGGACCGAATCACGTTGCCTGCAGTCAAGAGCCGCATGTTCGATCACCTGCCGGGTCCGTGCCAGATGGGGTTGCCATTCCTCCCGGCACTCCTCCGCGCGCCGGGCAATGCCGGCAAGTTCCCTGAGATAGCCCATGGGTCCCAGGTGCAAGGGCGCCGGCGAGCGGAAGATCTCGACGATGTCGCGCAGCATGACATCCTTGAAATGTCGACTGACATGTCATACTCAGGGTGCTCGAGGGGATCAAGGATGCGATGCCATGCTTCGCAAGTTCCTCATGTCGACCTTCCTGGCTCTTGTCACCGGCACGCCGGTTCTGGCCAATCCGGATGTCTGGGTCACGACGACATGGCACTTCCGGATGTCGGATCAATCCGCTTCCGGATTCACCCTGGAGTGGACATTCGATCCCTTCGCCTCCAGCTACCTCTTCACCGTCTTCGATGCCGACGGTGATGGAACCGTCACGAGCGAGGAAGCCCAGGCGAACGAGGACGGGCTCTTTGCCCCCCTTGCAGAACAGGACTGGTACCTCACCATTCTGGGGAGCGATGAAGCGGCCACCTGGCATGTGCAGCATGTCGAACCGGTGTTTGAACCGGAACAGTTCGGCCTGAGGCTCACCGTCTCCCTCAATGACCTCCAGGCGCCCTTCGTCGCGAGTCTCCACGACGACATCCTGTTCTTCGACTTCTCCTTTGCCGGAGACGAATTTCTCACGGTCGAGGGCCCCCTCGATCCGACGTGCCGCTTTGTGGCAGGTCCCGGGACAGGAGCACTCGAAGGGCACCTTTCGACCATCACCCTTCATTGCGGAGATCCGCCATGACAGACCGCCTGGCATGTGCCTTGTGCATTCTCGCCATCGTAGTATGCGCCACCACCGGTACGGTGAACGCCGACGAGGCCACGCTCCCGACTGTCGAGATCGCGACGGAAGATGGCGGTCTGTGGGAACGCTGGACGGAGGCCATCGTCGCCTTCCAGCGTCGCGCC
>JAJEBJ010000202.1 GCA_022822575.1 Alphaproteobacteria bacterium
GTTGAAATCCTGATCGTCCGCGGCTTCAGCGCCTCCGGCACCTCTCGCACGAGGTCGATGTGAAGCAGTCCGTTCTCCATTGCCGCTCCCGACACGTGGACATGGTCCGCCAGCTGGAAGGCGCGCTTGAAGCTCCGACCGGCGATGCCGCGGTAAAGATAGGTGCGCTCCTTGTCACCATCGGCGTTGACCGAACCGGAAACCGTCACGGTCCCGTCCTTCACCTCGATCGTGAGATCATCCTCGCCGAAACCGGCGACAGCCATGGTGATGCGGTAGTCGTTATCGCCCTTCTTCTCGATGTTGTAGGGCGGGTACCCATCTTCGCCCGCACGGGAACTGGCTTCGAGCAGATTCATCATGCGGTCGAAGCCGACAGTCGAGCGAAACAGGGGTGAGAAATCGAAGCGTGTCATTGTACATATCCTCCGGTTGAGCGGTATGTGTGATCGGTCCCCCAAGAGGCAGGACCCCGTTGCTCCCGTCTGGTCTTCCATATGAGGCAAGGGACGGTCGCACCCAGTGATATGGGTTGCAAAAGGGGCCTTTCAAGACGTCATCGGTGGACAGCCGACACCACGCGAATCAGGACTCAAGATGGTGTCACGGCAGTCACTCGCCCGACCTCCAGTACTCCGGAAGATGTCGCAGCAGGGACCACCTCCCGGGGATGTCACGGCAAGGGGCCGCCTGAAGGAAACGTGCGTCCGAACAGCAGTTGACGTAACACTTGCGTTGTTCCACGCGACGCTGGTCCAGCCAGTGCCGCCCTTCGATGAGAAGTGCGCGATTGCCAGCCACAGCGAGATCCGGGGCATCGACGGGATCCCGTGCGTGTGGTGCGGGGACATCGACGAACATGCACCGGGCCGGACTTCGTTTCCGAAAGTCTCCGAGGCCTGATGAGGCGTGACATCCGCAGCATGGAGCCTGGTGAATGCAGGTGACTCCCGGACACCTGCCACAAGAACGCATGACGGAAGGCTGTCTGCATTGCAGGCGGTCTGCTACCAATGCGAGTGAACAGTGCGGGACATGGCAGGTATGCCGGAAACCTTCGATCTGCTTGCCCTGGGCGGCGATGGCATCGGTCCGGAAGTGACCGGGTGCGCGCTCAAGGTCGTCGAGAAGGCCTGCGACAGCGACATTCGCGTCGACATTACAGAGGAGCTCCTGCACGGCGCCTGCTACGAGAAGACAGGGACCTTCCTCAAGGAGACGACTCTCGACCATGCCAAGAGGGCCGACGCCGTTCTCGTCGGCGCCACGGGCGGTCCTCAGTGGGACGATGTCCGCCCTGCCGGTGAGGAGGCCATGTCGGATGGCCTCATGCAGTTGCGCATGGAACTTGACGCCTATGCCGGCCTGCGTCCGGCGCGCGCGATTGCCTGTCTCGAGCCCCTGACCCCCTATCGGCCGGGGCTGACGGGCGGAGCCGACGTGCTGGTGTTGCGGGAAATGACCGGTGGAAACTTCTTTGCGGCAGAACGGGGAGTCGACCGGTCACCGGAGGCGCCCCGGAGGGGATATGATCTCGGAGTTTATGATGAACACCAGATTGCCCGCCTTGCACATGTCGGCTTCCGTCTCGCCGGAAGACGGCGCCGGCATCTTGTTTCGGCCGACAAGTCCAACGTCATGGAAATGCACGTTCTGTGGCGCGAGGTCGTCTCGGAAGTCGCCCTGGAGTATCCAGAGATCACCCTGGAACACCTCTACGCAGACAACGCCAGCTACCAGCTTGCCCGGGACCCGCGACGATTTGACGTCATCATGGCCGACAATCTCTTCGGTGACATGCTGAGCGACCAGGCCGGCGTCATTGTCGCCAGCCTCGGCATGCTGCCGTCGGCCTGTCTGACCGGACTTCCCGGGGACACTGGGCGAGTCTGCGGCATCTTCGAACCGGTCCACGGTTCGGCGCCCGACATCACCGGAAAGGGCATTGCCAATCCCATCGGCGCCATACTCTCGGCCGCCATGATGTTCGACTACGCCTTTGGCCGTGCGGACATCGCCAGAAACATCGAGGGCGCCGTGACGGCAGCGCTCGAAGGAGGCGCCCGGACACCGGATCTTGGAGGCAGGCTCACAAGCGCCGCCGTGACCGATGCCATTCTCGCACAACTCGATTCCTGACGGAGAAGCAGCACATGACGAACCGGATGACATGTGGTGAAGCGACAATCCGTCTCCTGGGACGTTACGGTGTCCGGGAAGTCTTCGGCATTCCCGGTGTCCATACCCTCGACTTCTGCCGAGGCCTCGACACCGGCGAGGTCCGGCACATCCAGTCCCGCAACGAACAGGGTGCCGGGTTCATGGCAGAAGGGTACGCCCGGGCTACCGGCAAGCCCGGAGTCGCGCTCGTCATCTCCGGGCCGGGCGTGACGAATGCCGCTACCGCCGTCGGCCAGGCCTGGGCCGATTCACTGCCTCTTCTCCTGCTCTCGGCGGAGACATCCAGCGATACCATCGGAAAGGGCTGGGGCGTGCTCCATGAAATCACCGAGCAGAAAGAGGTCACGCGACCCCTGACGGCGCTCAGTGCCACGGCGCACAGGCCGCAGGACGTTCCCGAACTGATGGCCCAGGCTTTTTCCATCTTTGCTGGCGAGAGACCCCGACCGGTTCACTTGTCGATCCCGATCGACGTCCTCGCCCAGGAGGTCGGGGATGACTGGCAACCGGTGCCCCGGCCCACCAGGCCAGGCCCGGCGGCGGGCCTGGTGGACGAGGCAGCAGCAATGCTGTGTGCCGCCACTCAACCCGTCATCATGGTTGGGGGTGGTGCGGCGGAAGCAGGATCCGGGCTCACCCGGATCGCCGAATCTCTCGGCGCCGCCGTCATATCCAGCACCGCCGGCAAGGGCATTGTTCCGGATGACCATCCCTTGAGTCTCTCCGGCAGCACGGTCCGCGAGGAAGTCCGCCGCTTTCTGGGCGAGGCTGACGCAATTCTCGCTGTCGGCACGGAACTTTCCGAGACCGACAGTTTTGTCGAACGCCTCGACATCGGTGGCCGTCTCATCAGGATTGACATTGACCCAGGCAAGATGAACGATCTCTATCCCGCTGACCTTGCCATCATTTCCGACGCGGCTCCCGTGATCGAACAGCTGGCATCCCTGCTCGAGAACCATGATGGCACTGCATTGCGCCGGCGCACCGAGACCGCAGTCAGGACTGTTCGATCCGATGTGATGGCCAACCTGACAGCGTCAGAACGGCAGCACGTCAGACTCCTGGAATGCCTGCGGTCGGCTACACCGCGCGACACTGTGTTTGCCGGCGATGCATGCCAACTGGTCTACACTGGAGCGTTTGCCTTTCCGGTCTACGCGCCCCGCCAGTGGTTCTACCCTGCAGGATACTGCGCTCTGGGCTGTGCACTCCCCAATGCCATCGGCGCCATGTGTGCGTCCGGCGAGTGTCCGGTTGTCGCCATTGCCGGTGATGGCGGGTTCATGTTCACCATGCCCGAACTCATGGTTGCCAGTGACCTTGGCCTTGCGTTGCCCGTGGTCATCTGGGAAAACGGCGGCCTCAAGCAAATTCAGGATGATCTCGACAGCCGGGGCATCCACCGGGTCGGGGTGGAGGGCAGCAATCCGGACTTTCTGATGCTTGCCCGCGCCTGTCGTGCCCATGGCGTACGCCCGGACAGCCTTGATGGATTTGCGGATGCCATCACGGGGGCACTCGAGGCATCAAGGCCAACTATCATCGCCGTCGAGGAGGGATCCTCCTGGCTCCTGGCGGATGACATCTGAGAGACTCGTGAGATGACAATCGCATTCCGGTCGGCGACTGAACTTGCCGGCATGATCCGCCGCCGGGAAATCGGCGCTGTGGAGCTCCTGGAACTCTGCCTGGGCCGCATCGATGCGCTCGATGCGACCATCAACTCGGTGATCTGGCAGGATCGTGAGGGAGCGCTGGCGTCGGCGAGATCTGCGGAATCACGAACCATCCGCCGGAGGCGACTTGCCGCCGCTGCACGGTGTGGATCCGGGCGACGCTGACGGCGACGGACCCCGAGGGCCTCACGGCCTCGGTGGAGGGCGTGTTCCTGACCAAGTGGGGGCCGCCGAAGGTCAAGTCCGTGTCGGTGGTCCCGGACGCAGGCAACGACGACACCTACGCGCTCGGCGACGTAATCCGGGTGGCGGTGCGGTTCGACGATCCGGTCTCGGTGGACACGTCCGGTGGCGTGCCGCGGCTCACAAGAACGACCTGCCCCCGGAGTTTGCAGGTTGAGCCCTGCCGAGATCGAGGGCTGTCCCTGCATCCATTTGAAGAGGTGCCCCCCAGCAAGAAGGAGTTTCTGATCAGCAGCCATACCCTGACCGCCGTCAGCGAACGCGAGCTGCCTGTCAGGAAT
>JAJEBJ010000372.1 GCA_022822575.1 Alphaproteobacteria bacterium
CATTTTTTGCACGTAGTTACAGCGCTTAGGAGAGAGACGCGTTGGTGGTGTGGAGTTCCATATAGGTATTGGCGTGACCTCTGTTTCGTCACACCGGTTCGATTCCGGTCCTAGCCTCCACTGTTTTCACTAAGTTACAGAACAGCGGCAGTTCATCAATTGAGCCGTGTCGGCATAGTGACCGCACGTTGACACGCTGTGTCAGCAACATCGCAGGTCGCCGTCACGCAAATCGCCACCCAGAGACCCCGCCGTGACAGCCGATATCGTCACCCCAATCGAATGTCTCACGACCCACATCGAACACCTCGCCGGTGGGCTGTTCCGGCTGTGCGATCGCGGTGCCGCACTGGAGACAGGCCAGAGCCTCACGGCGTCATCGGACACGCCGCCTCACAGCCTCGGCCAGCGTAACCGGCTTCCGCGCAAATGTTCCATAATCCCACGCCTGTGAGGCCCTGAACGACCGGCGGATCAGGCAAAATGGGCCATTGCACCGGACAGGGGCGTCATACCGGCAGGGTGTGATTCGCTTACCAGTAGGTTTCCCCTGTGGCCGGAAACGGAGGAAAGAGCAATGACCGCCAACTTCGCCAGCGGCACGGTCTGGACGGGTGACAACCTACCGGTCATGCGGGGCATGAACGATGCCTGCATCGACCGGATCTATCTCGGGTCGCCGTTCAACAGTAACCGCACCTACGAAGCCCCGATAGGCTCGAAGGCGGCGGGTGCAGCATTCAAGGACGCGTGGACGCTGGACGATGTGGACGTGTGTGAGCACGGCGAGCTGGCCGATCCGAACCGGCCGCGTACTCCGTAATCGAGGCCACCCGGCAGGCGCACGGCACGGGGATGCAGTCCTATCTGATTTTCATGGCGGTCCAGCTCATGGAAATGCACCACGTGCGGGGACACGACCATCATGGATCTAGGTGGTCGCAGCCCAGATGCAACAGGAGGCGCAATCCCAGCGTACCACCTGAAGTAATCGAAACTGCTCACCTGTCACACCTTGGCGCCGTTGCGCCTCACCACGTCGCAAGCAGCGAGATTGGTATGTGCACACCGATCCCTACGAACGTCGTGTCCGCGTGGTTCATGAAACCCGTTTCCCATATGAGACCGTTTTCCTGATCCTGCCACTGGATGACGGGCAGCGCACCGCGCCGCAACCAATGCCCCTGGGAATAGTTGCCGCTGACGCCGGCACTCACCCCGACACGCCAGCTTTCAATCACTTCCCAGGCTGCGGTCACGCCGGCGAAGGGTCCCCAAGTCCGATGCGACGTTCGCACGACGCCCGCTCGCACACGCAGCCACTCTCCGATGAGCGGCGCATTGACGCCGGTCCAGGGATGCCACGTCGCGTAATCGCGGTTGCTGTCAGGATGAAAGCTCTTGATTAGCCCGACTTCCGTCCGGAGCCCCGAATCGCTGGATGCCGGGTCAGGCGCCGCGAGCAGGATCGCGACAACCAGCGCTGTCGCTTTCGTGATGCCGCTGATGTACTGCGTCGGGTTCACTGTGAGTCCCTCCATTCGGCCACGGTGCTTTTGTCCTTGCCAGATCTCGATCAGTCGGGACGCCGGTTGAGTGGCACGACTTCGCCGCTCTTGCCGGTGCGCATCGCCGCCATGCGCTCTCCGTGGGCGTCCTGTGTCCGCTGCAAGGCGCTCCCAGACTGCCGGGCATAGCGGTTCGCCATGGCAACCGTCTTGTGCCCGAGAAGCTCACGGAGCATGAAGACGGAGACGCCGTGGCGACGGTCCTGCGGACATCATGTAGCCGGAATTTCTCGATCCCGGCTTCCTGGCAGACCAACAGGAAATAGAGCCGTAGCGTGTAAAGGGTCAGCGGGCCGTCATCCTGTCCGGCGAAAACGAACGGATTTCCGGCAAGCGGTTGAATGTTGGCGAGCACTTGCCGCGCCATGGCCCCAAGCGCCCGGGTTGGGCGGCCTGTCTTCGTGTCCCGCATGACAACCATTTCGGTCTCGAAATTCACATCATCCCACCGAAACGCCAGTGCCTCGCCCGTTCGCCACCCGGTCATCATCAGGAACCGGAGAGCACCGACGACATAAGGGGCCTCCATGTTCTTGAGCACATCCCCCAGGGCTTCAAATTCCGAAGATGTCAGGGCGCGATCATGCGGTTCTACACGTCCCTCTCGATGAATCGTGCCGGGTTGCTGTGCTGCTCCCGCCGCTCCCATTTCTCGAAAGTGCTGAACAGCCTGGAAACGAACGCCAGTGTCCGGTTGCGTTGCAGGCGGCCTCGGGGCGCAACGATGCATTTCACATCGGCGCGGGTCACGAGAGCGATCTTGAACGCGCCCAACGCCGGCCTCACGGCGCATTCGGCCTGCCCCCCGGTAGTCCTGCACCGTGCGAGGGCCGATCCGCGCGTCCGCCAGGCGGCACGGCACGTAGTCATCAAAGAACCTGTCGAGGCCGTCCGCCACCGTCGGTGCTCGTCGGGCTTCGTTCAGGCTCATCTCGCCAGGCCGATGGTGATGCGGCGTGAGCGCCTCTGGAATCGGTAATTCAGGATGAAGGCGCAGGTGCCCGCCGACGAGAAGCGCAGTCCGAATCCCCTCAGCATGGGATCCCACTCGATACGGCTCTTCGGACCCGGTTTGGCATTGCTGATTCGCCGTTCCATGAGTGCCAACGAACTCGGACCTCTTTGCCTGTCGCAACTTCCCTTCCAGTGCAACTTCTGACATGGGCTGACACCGAATTGACAAGGTGCCGTATCGCGGAAACCGCGAATTTTCACGGAGTTCACGGAACTGTGGTGTCAACGGATCTCTAACGGATCTGCCTCCCGTGTCAGCACAATGTCGATGTTTCGCAATATTGCAGACGAACGACAATGAACGCAAACAATTGCAAAACATGACAATGCACGTATTGGTTCTTTCCCATGCGCCTCGATGCGCTCCTCGCGCTGATCGAAGATGGGGCGGATCGCGAGGTCGTGCTTGAGTTCCTTGAACGCCTGCCCGATCTCGACGAGCTTCATGTACAGATGCCACACCGTGGCAGGGTCTTCGGTGACCATGTTGGATCGCAGCAGGTAACGGCCCTCGCAACGGCGGACCCGGCGCAGGCGGACTGAGAAGCCGTTGGCGGCGGGTACCCTGTCGGTCCCGGGCGCGGCGATGTCGATCAGGCTCCCGGCCCGCCTCCTTCCTGGCGGCACCGAGCTTGAGCAACAACTGATCCCGGCTGTTCGACTGTCCTTGCAACTCGGCCAATCGACGCCACAGCCTCTTCAGCCGGTGCCGGCGCATGCCACGTTCCTTCATCTGCCGTGATCGCGACGTGCCCTCCACCACCTCGATCGGGCGGCACCACGCCGCACGCTGGCTGTCGTTGATCTCGCCGAGATAGAGCACCCGACGCTGAACAGGCCGGCCGCCCTGGACCCGGACGTTCTCCACCATACTCCAGCAGCAGTGCTCCTTGCCGTCCTTGAAGCGTCTTGCAGCGCACGAACATGGGCACAGCGTCCGGATCTTCGCCAACCCGAGCAAGGGGGTAGGTCGGCAGTACACGCTGTTCCCGAGTGGCCCAGCACGGAAATCCACCACTTCTCGGGCCGGAAACCCGTCAAATCAGTCGAATCGCGCGACGAGTTGCGGAAGTCGGACACTCCACGCTTCCTTGGCCCGGGAAGGCCGGTCATCAATCCACTGTCGGCTCATCTCCGGCAATGGCGCAGAAGTAGTCGCCCTGGCGAACCAGACGGTGACTGCGCCGCGTATAGAGGCATCCTGCGACCGGAGCGGTCACCGGGTGGCGCACGCCGCTGGCCGGATCAAGAATGTGGGCAAATGTCTCACCCCTGGCGACGTGCTTGCCGAGTTCTTCCGCATAGATGACGATACCGCCGGTCCGGGCCTGAAGTCGCCGCAGACCGGCAACCGAACGTGCCTGGCACCTTGAACTGGGGAGAGGTTCCGGCTCTCCACCGACAATGCCACGGCGGCGAAGCCAGCGCAGCAGCCCGCGCGCCGCAGGCAGGGTCAGGTGGTCGTCGACATCCCTCTGTCCGCGCAGTTCCAGGACGGCGGCAAGACAGCCCGGTCGTTCGAGGCTCGTCGGAAAGTGCCTGGCGATTCCCTGCCAGAAGAGGACATGGGCCGACTTGAAGGTCATCATGGGATTGCCATCGTCAACGATCACCACCTCGCTTTCCATGTCCCGGGCGAGATCCCCTGCGTCGGGCCAGTGGAGAGAGCTGACGAACATGTGCGGCAGCGCCTCCCAGGCCGTGTGAAGGTCGAGGACGTAATCGCTGTCCAGCGACAGGCGCAACAGGGTTGTCTTCAGGACATCGTCCTCACGCAGAATGCACCGGCGCTCCAGAACATCGAGGGCCGCCCTTCTCACCTCGGCCACACTGGCATCATGGCTCTCGCCGAGGCGGCCGGTGACGGCGCCAACCACCTCATCCAGGATATCGGGAAAGCCGCGGTTGTAGTTTCGCCCCGTATCGAGGTCGTGGCGCCCCGGGGTTTCCATCATGACCTGCTGCGCCAGTCCAATCGGATTGGCAAAGGGCACGATGACCACTTCTCCCCTGACATCGGCATCGCGCAGCATGCCGATGAGGTGATCGAGGACGACGATGCCGGGAAGCTCCTGGGCATGGAGTGCTGCGTGAAGGTAGGCCTTGGGCCGTGCGCCCGGTTCTCCGAAGCGATGGACGACGATGCCCCGCCCGGTCCCGAGCCCAGCCCGGGGAAGTTCGATGATCTCCTGTTTGCCGACCACGAGCCGTCCTACCAGTCGAGGACAGGATGATCCGGAGGCGGCAACTCCTCCGATCCCGACACCACCGCGAAAGACTGGCCCGGACGCACCAGCCGGCTCGGACGACGGCCATAGAAGATGCCGCTAGCCCGGCTCGCAACCGGTGTGCGCGCCCTGTGCCAGTCGGCTTCCGACGGATCGACGATATCGGCGACGACCGCGCCTGCTTCGACCCTGTCGCCTGGCGCCCGACGGTAACTGACAACACCGGCGACGGGCGCCACCAGGTTGTCGGATCCGGCAAGCGGAGTCGGCTGGCACAGCAGGTCCGGCGACGGCACCGCATCACCGGCGACAAAGCCGTGACGCACGAGAAACCGCCACAGGGCCGACGCATCATGCCTGGCAAGGTCGTCGCCGACATCGGACTGCCCTCTCAGCTCCAGGGTCGTCGTGAAGGGCGCATCTGCGATCACATGGTCGGGAAAGGCCCTGCGGATGGTCGACCAGGCAACAGCGGCGGCGTTTTCGAAGGCCGTGCCATCCGTGACGTCGTGCAGCAGGATGGTGCGGCAGCCGAGATCACCTGCCAGATCGCTGTAGAGCGGCCAGACGTGCCGGGGGAAATAGATGTACGCGATCCCCTCGCCGTGACAGTGCAGGTCGAACACGAAGTCGCTGTCGATCGAAAGTCCGAGCAGTGTCTTCCTGAGCTGATTGGCCTCTCCTGGCGCGGGCCATTCGGCGACCGCATCAACGAGGGCTTGGTGAATGATTCGCGTATTGGCTTCCCGATCATCGGTCAGCAGACCGCCTATCCCCTGCACCGCGACGGCACCCAGATCCGGATACCAGCGGTTGAAATTGCCATCACCGGCCAGATCGAAACGGCCCAGGTGGTAGTTGAGGATGCGATTGGCGAGACCGACGGGATTGGCGAGGGGAACGATCACGAACTCCCCGTTGAGCTCCCCCTCCTCGTCCGCCGCTTTCAGCCAGGACAGCATGTGGTTAAGCACCAGTGATCCCGGGAGCTCATCGGCATGAAGCGCGGCCTGGAAGTACAGCTTCGGGCGCGCGCCCGGTTCACCGAAACGATGCACGACGAGGTGGCGCTCGCTTCCCGGACCCGGGGACAGGAGAGGAATTGTCTCGATGCGGTGTGCCACCGCCGGCTGGCTCCTATCCGCCCGTGACACTCATGTGGCGGGCGACGCTCGGCCTCCTCGTTGCCCGGTCGATGATAAAGTCATGGCCCTTGGGCTTGCGGCCGATGGCCTTGCGGATGGCCGCTTCAAGCAGACCATCATCGGGAGACGTGCGCATGGGTGTCTTCAGGTCCGCGGAGTCTTCCTGGCCAAGGCACATGTAGAGGGTGCCGGTGCACGTCAACCGGACCCGGTTGCAGGATTCGCAGAAGTTGTGGGTCATCGGCGTGATGAAGCCGAGGC
>JAJEBJ010000164.1 GCA_022822575.1 Alphaproteobacteria bacterium
GCAGCGACACCGCGTAACACACGACCGCCTTCCAGCGTCCCTCCTCGCGCTTGAGGACCGCGCTCACTGGCTTGCCTTGCGGATAAGGATTGCCGCCCCTGCGGCGGATGGTGAGCCAGCCGAAGCCCGGGATGCGCAGGCGGCTGCCCTCGACCTTCACGCCGGAGACGATGGAAAGGCTGTTGAAGTGCCGGCGTCCCTGGAACCGGGGAAACCCGGCCCCACCCTGGCTCACCCGCTGGAAGAAGCCCTTGAAGGCATGATCGAGGCGCTTGAGCGTTCCTCGCTGGATGGCCACCGGCACCGCCGCCATGTCCGGCAAGGTCCTCCGGCATACGGTCAGGGACTTCGCCTGATCGAAGTAGGTGAGTGACTTTCCGGTCTTCCGGTAGCAGTCGATCCGTTCCTCAAGCGCCGCGTTGTAGAGACCGCGCTGTGCGTCGAGCATGACGTCCAGCCGCCGCCAGGCGCTGCGCTTCTCGGGCAGCAGGCGGTAGGTGATCTGTCGATAGGTGACAGGGGACGGCATAGGGGTGATCCGGTGTTTCACATGCTGATTTATTACGCCAAATCATGCCGATAACACTACATGTTGTCAACTCAATTCTGCTTATCTATATGATCCCCCAAGTATTCCCGTTGCGCCATGAAGGAAAGAGATCATGCCCGAACTCTTCATCCCCGGTTCCAGGGGAAGGCTCGAGGCGCGCCACGCCGAGGCTGCCGATCCTTCCTCACCGGTGGCCGTCGTCCTTCATCCCCATCCGCTTCATGGGGGCACCATGAACAACAAGGTGGCCTACGCCCTTTTCCGCAGCCTCGTCGAGGCGGGATGCCACACCACGCGCTTCAACTTTCGGGGCGTGGGGCGCAGCTGCGGAGAACACGCAGGCGGAGACGGAGAGGTCGCGGACGCACTGGCCGTCGTCGACTGGACGCAACGCCGGCATCCCGAGTCATCGACGACGTGGATCGCCGGGTTTTCGTTTGGAGCCTGGATCGCCGCCAGGGTGCTGATGAAGCGTCCCGGCATCGGCCGGTTCGTGCTGGTGGCTCCCGGCGCGACCACGCGTGACTGGTCATTCCTCCATCAGGTCCCCGCGGACGGTCTCATCATCCAGGGCAGTGTCGATTCCATCGTCGATCCCAATGAGGTGGCGGCATTGGCCGAGACTTTGGCTTCTCTCACGCGGTCGCTCCGCTTCGAGATGATCGAAGGCGCGGGACACTTCTTCGAAAACGACATGGAGACGGTACGGGAGCTCGTTCGGGACTACGCCCGTCGGGCGCGATGACAGGCGCCTCCCGTGACCGGCTCGCGGCACCCGGTGGTCGATGGCTGGCTGAGTGGCAGGCCGGCAAGGGAACGCACCGCAAGGTAGGCGAATGCCTCGGCTTCGAGGCTGTCCCCGTCCCAGCCGACCTCTTCCGCCAGCATCACCTCCGGAGGGAGTCGGTGCCGCAGGGCGGCGATGAGATGTCGATTGCGGCGGCCGCCGCCGCAAACGACCCACAGCCCCGGGTCGCGCGGCATGAATTGCCGGGCGTGCGCTACCGCCTCGGCCGTGAGGTCAACGAGCGTGGCGGCGCCATCCGCCGTCGACAGGCCGGCAAGGTCGATGGCGATGTCGTCACGGTCCAGAGAGCGGGGAGGCGGACGATCAAACCACGGGTTGTTGTCGAAGACGGCTGTCACGCGGTCGTGACGGGATTGTCCCCGGGAAGCCAGTTCTCCATCCCTGTCAAAGGGCTCTCCGGTCCGTGCCAGGATCCAGTCGTCAAGCAGGGCTCCGCCGGGTCCGGTATCGAAGGCGATCAGCTCCCCGTCGCCAACCCACGTCACGTTCGCCACGCCACCGATGTTGAGGACGACGACGGGAGACCGGTCCAGGGCGGTGGCGAGGGCAGCATGGTAGAGCGGCGCCAACGGCGCTCCCTCTCCGCCAGACGCCATGTCGCGGCTGCGAAAGTCGCAGACCACATCAATGCCGGTGACCTCGGCCAGGAGGGCACCGTTGCCGATCTGCCAGGTCAGCCCCTCTGCGGGCCGGTGGGCGATGGTCTGCCCGTGAAAGCCGATCACATCGATATCAACTGGCCTCATTCCGGCCTTGCCGAGCAGGCGAGAGACAGCCTCTCCTGCCATCAGCGTGAGGCGGTGTGCCGTTGCAGGAACATCTCCGCCACCGCCCAGACAGGCCTTGAGACTGCCGCGCAGAGCGGCATCGAAGGGAAGTGTCAGGGCGCCGCCGCGGTGTACGGCCGTCATTCCGTCGGTCTCGATGAGCGCTGCGTCGATCCCGTCGAGGGAGGTGCCGCTCATCAGTCCGATGGCTCTCTTCACCAGCCTCGAGCCCTCCGGGCGACCGTCATGAGGCCAGTCTATTCCGGCGCTCCCGTCGCCCGCAATGTGACGCTTGCCTCATCCGGTGGGCGGCGGCAGACTGCGCCATCATGAGCAGTCCCGCTTCCGAATTCCTGCGGACGATCATCGACCGCGGGTTCATGCACCAGTGCACCGATACGCAGGCCCTCGATGCGAAGGCCGCAGCCGGCCCGGTCGTCGGCTACATCGGTTTCGATTGCACGGCCCCAAGCCTCCATGTCGGCAGCATGGTCCCGATCATGCTTTTGCGGCACATGCAGCGATGCGGTCACAAGCCCATCGTTCTCATGGGTGGCGGCACCACGAAGATCGGCGATCCCTCGTTTCGCGACGAGGCGCGGCCGCTGCTCGACGATGATGCCATCGCCGCCAACAAGGCGGGCATCAGGAGGGTGTTCTCGAGATACCTTGCGTTCGGTGACGGAGCCACGGATGCCGTGATGGTCGACAACGACGAGTGGCTTTCGGAACTTCTCTACGTTCCGTTCCTGCGCACCGTCGGCCGCCATTTTTCGGTCAACCGCATGCTGTCGATGGAGTCGGTGAAATCCAGGCTGGAACGCGAACAGCCCCTGTCGTTTCTCGAGTTCAACTACATGATCCTCCAGGCCTACGACTTCGTGGAACTGCAGCGGCGTTTCGGATGTACGCTGCAAATGGGTGGATCGGACCAGTGGGGCAACATCGTCAACGGTGTCGAACTCGGACGCCGTCTCGTGGATGAACCGCTCTTCGGTCTGACGACGCCGCTCATCACGACAGCATCGGGCGCCAAGATGGGCAAGACGGCGAAGGGTGCCGTATGGCTCGATGCAGGCATGTGTTCGCCCTGGGACTTCTGGCAGTTCTGGAGAAATACCGAGGACGGTGATGTCGGCCGCTTTCTTCGCCTGTTCACCGATCTTGCCATCGCCGACATCGTCCGACTCGAGAGCCTCGAGGGTGCGGAGATCAACGAGGCCAAGAAGGTCCTTGCCAACGAGGCGACCCGCATGTGTCACGGGGATGACGAGGCGCGTCGCTGTGCGGCAACCGCACGAAGCACCTTCGAGAAAGGGGAGGCGTCGCGTGGGCTGCCTGTCACGACGCTGCCCGAAGCCAGTTTCGATGACGGACTGGTGGTCTTCGAGGCATTCCACTGCGCCGGCCTCGCCGCGACCCGCTCGGATGCCCGCCGCCTCATCCGGGGAGGCGGCGCCCGCCTCAACGATACGGTCATTTCCGACGAATTCCTGAAGATTACCCGTGCCGATCTCAAGGACGGCGCGGTCAAGCTTTCCGCCGGCCGCAAGCGTCACGCACTCATCGTGCCTGATTCCTGACCGGGCGGACAGGTGACGTAACCGCGTAGGGCTGCATCTCGCGCGTCCCGGGACACCGGCCTATTCCTCGCCGGGCGAATCGGTGAAGAGCTTGCGCAGAATTCCGGGTGCGAGGATGGAGAGAGGGTTGACGCGGACATCCGGATCGTCGGCCGGTCCGTCAACATTGAAGGTGAAAGCGAAGATGCCCCCGTCCTCTTCGGTCCCGGTAATGATGTCACCCAGCAGGGGAATGTCCTCGAACACGGTGTTGAGGGGATTCGTCGGCACCATGGTGCCGGCGAAACTGACTTGGTCCTGTT
>JAJEBJ010000306.1 GCA_022822575.1 Alphaproteobacteria bacterium
GCCAGGCTGGCGGCCTGCCGATTCCTGATGCGCCGGGTTGCGCGGGAGTTAAGCGCATGATTCATAAACATAACTAAAAACAATGACTTATGATTCATACTCTGAGACCGGATTCAGGACATTGACGGAGGCGCTCTGGAAACCGTTGCTCAGTGCCGAGGGTGCAGCCGAGCCCGAGGCAGCGCTCGGCGAACTGGCGCTTCTTGAAGACGATGAGGCGGGGGTCCTTCGCGCTACCGTCGCAGGCGTACTGTTATGCACACCAAATCCGGAGCGATGGCTCCCGAATGCCTGCATTACGGCGACCAGATACCGCGGTGCAGACCGTGCATCCGGTCAGATCGATGCCCAGGAGATTACCGGACCGTTGAACGAACAGATCGCCGGAGCGAGTGCCTTTGCTGCCAGAAACATGCAGGTCGCGGCATCGAAGGATCCGGCTCGTTCAGATTTGCCCCAATACAGCGAAAAGGCTTTGTTCGAAGCTCTGGTCAACGCCGTTGCTCATCGCGACTACTCCATGAGGGGAAGCAGGATTCGTCTGTCCATGTTCGATGATCGCGTGGAGATTCAGTCGCCTGGTGCCTTGCCGAACAACCTGACGGTCGAGAGCATGGCCTCGCGGCAGTCCACCCGCAACGAGGCCTTGACCTCCGTCCTGGCGCGAATGCCTGTCGGAGGGACCCGTGGCGGCGATGAGAGACTCTACTTTATGGAGCGCCGCGGCGACGGTGTCCCGATCATCCGACGCGAGACATGGGATCTGTGTGGGAGGTATCCCGAGTACACGGTCGTCGACGATTCAGAGGTCCTCCTCGTCATTCCCGCGGCGTCGCATGATCGGAGTCCCGCTCGTGCCATCATTTCGGTGCGGTCCAATGACAGGCCCCTGTCCGGTGCCGAAGCGCTTCTCCTGTTTCCGAACAAGACGTGGAAGCAGGCCACCACGGACGCGCAAGGTGAAGCAGGGATCGATCTGCATACGACCCGTCTGCCCATGACCGTGTTCGCGTCCGCACCGGGACATGCCGCATATCTGGAGCGGGAATGGATACCAAGCGAACGAGCGCTCGCGATCAATCTGGACGCCCTGCCCGCAGGCGGAAGCGTCATTTTCCCGGAGGCAACCGGCCAAGTGCCAGGGTTGAAGGGCAGACTCAATCCCATACGCGACGCCCATGATCGGACCTATCTTTACGCGTCGAACCTCGCGATTGACGGGGGGAAACAACAGCCGGTTCACTTCATTCCCGGCGAGACTCTGCATTTGACCGATGCTGAAGGGACGGAGCTGCGTGTGCGGATTATCGATGTTGTCGGCCGTTCAGTTCTCGTCGAATACTCCGAAGTCCGTCGAGGAAGCCAATGAAACCCTTGCCCTTCTTCAATGATGCACCCATCTGAATACAGCAAAGGCGATCAGGTCATGGAGGCCTGGTAGATGCTGGCGATCGAGGAGTCGAGCATGGCATCGAATTCGCCGGCGCTCTGGGAGGCGTTGAGACCTTCGGTGAGGGCGCGGGAGAAGCTCGCGACCACACCGGCGTTCAGCGCCAGGCGCCGGTTGGCTTCCTCGCGGGTGTAACCGCCCGAGAGCGCCACCACCTTCAGGACTCCCGGATGATCGACGAGAACGTTGTAGAAACCGGGTTCCTCGGGAAGCGTGAGCTTGAACATCACCTTGCCGCTGCCGCCGAGACGATCGAGGCCGGCGAGGAGAGCGTCCTTCAGGAGGGTCTCGGCAGCCGCCTTCTGCGGGCTGTCGATGGCGACCTCCGGTTCGATGATCGGCACGAGTCCGCCGGCCAGGATCTCTTCGGCAATTCTGAACTGCTGCGAGACTACCGAGGCCACGCCTTCATCATCGGCAAGCCTGATGACGGAGCGCATCTTGGTGCCGAAGACCCCGTTGGCCCGGGCCCGGGCGAGGAGCGGGCCGAGGCCGGGAATCGGTTTCATGAGCTGAACGCCGCGGACTTCGGCTTCGAGACCCTTGTCGACCTTGAGGAAGGGCACGACTTCCTTGACCTCCCAGAGATAGCGGGCCGAGGGCCGCCCTTCGATCATCCGGTCCATGGTGTTCTCGAAGAGTATGGCGCCGAGGATGCGGGAGCCGTCGAAGGAGGGACTGGTGGTGATTCTCTCGCGCATGGCGTGGATGATCGAGAACATGTCCTCGTCGCTCTCCCAGGCATCCTCCCCGATGCCGTAGAGCCGCAGGGCCTTGGGCGTGCTGCCGCCACTCTGGTCGAGTGCCGCCAGAAAACCCGGCGCATGTTCCATTCGTGCGAACTGTTCCGTCGTCATCACCGATGTCCGCGATTGGTCCCTTACCATCATTACCAACAGGGGCGACGGACGGAAATGGCAACCCTGTGGATGGGCACTTCAGGCGCGATGAAAGCGGGTGCGATAGGCCCGGGGACCACTGCCGCTCTTCGGGAAGGAACCTTCCTCGAGGTAGCGCTCATGACAGCGTTGCAGGGCCTTGGCATCGAGCGTCACACCGAGTCCCGGCCCCTCGGGTACCGGCACGAAGCCATCCTTGGGCACTGGCGTGCCTTCCTGGGTGACATCGTCGGCATACCAGCGGAACAGGGTCTGACTGGGTTCCCGGACATGCTCCATGGCTGCCGAGACATGCAGGTATGCGGCGCTCGCCACACTGGTTTCACCGCTGTGGAAACGAAAGCCGATGTCGAATTGCTCGCAGGCGCGGATGAATCCCACCGTACGGGCAATGCCGCCGAGCTCGACGAGGTTGGTGACAAGCGTGTCCGGTGCGCCCAACTCGACAGCCCGCGGCAGGTCAAGAACGTGGGTCGAGAAGCTGGCCCGGGTGACGGGACGCAGTTGCGCCATTTCCCGGTAGGTCTCGACCGGATCCTCGTAGTAGTGAATGACATGCTCGTCGAATCGCCGCATTGCCTCGCGGGCCGTCTGGACGGTCCAGCCACCGTTGGCATCGAGCTTGAGGGGACGGTCGCCGATGGCCTCGCGTATGAGGCGGACCATTCTCACCTCCTCTTCGAGACTTACCGTGGCCACCTTGCCTTCGAAGTTCGTGGCGCCGTGGTCGTCGATCATGCGCGCGCAGTAGGCGGCGACCTCTTCGGGAGTCTGCTCGCCCTGTTCTGTGACGCCGGGAAGACGAAAGCCGAAGTACTCGGAGAGTTCGATCCGAGATCTCGAGGCACCGCCGAGGAGCACATAAAGGGGCACGTTCTCGCCCCGCGCCCGAGCATCCCACATCGCCATCTCGATCCCGCCGAAGGCGCGGGTCTGCCCCTGGACATCTCCCCAGGGTGAATAGCGAAAGCCGGGCAGGCAGAGGCGTTCGGCGGTTCCCGTCTCGCGGACATCGACGCCGGCGAGAGCCTCGCCCATGGCCTCGACATCGCGGGCCCGGTCACCGTCGGCGACCTCGCCCAGCCCGGTGACTCCGGCGTCGGTCATCACCTCGACGACGGTCTTGGTGAGTGACCTCACCGACCCGTGGCTGAAGACATATGGGGCGGTGAAGGGAATGTTGACCGGTGTTGCCCGCACTCCGGTGATTTTCATGGGATCCGCCCGGGTCAGCGTGTCGGGTCGTCGGAGACCCTGACGAGCTGCTTGCCGAAGTTGCGTCCCTCCATGAGCCCGGCAAAGGCATCGGGCGCCTTCTCCAGGCCATCGACGATGTCCTCGCGGTACCTGATCTCTCCCGACCCCACCCAACGCTGCAGGCGCGCCAGTCCCTCCTGGTAGCGGTCCCGCCAGTCGAAGACGAGAAGGCCCTTCAGGGAGGCGCGCTTGACGAGAAAGTGGCGCAGGTTGCGTGGGCCGGTGGCCACTTCCGTGTCGTTGTACTGCGCGATCTGGCCGCAGATTGCGACGCGTGCGCCCAGGGCCAGGTTCTCGATGGCAGCATCGGTGATGGGTCCACCGACATTGTCGAAGTAACAGTCGATGCCATGGGGACAAGCGTCGGCCAGCGCACCGCTCATGTCGTTGGTCGTGCGATGGTTGATCGCGTGGTCGAAGCCGAGCTCGGTCGAGATGTAGGCGCACTTGTCATCGGACCCGGCGATTCCGACCACCCGGCACCCGCCGATCCTGGCGATCTGCCCGACCACGGCGCCAACGGCGCCGGAAGCGGCATTGACCACCAGCGTGTCGCCCGGTCTGGGCTGCAGCACCTCGAGGGTGCCGAAATAGGCCGTCAGTCCCGGCATGCCGAGGACACCGAGCGCGGTCGAGATGGGGGCGGCGCCGGGATCGAGTTTCCGCAGTCCGTCGCCCCTCGTCACGCCATGGGTCTGCCAGCCGATGTCGGCCGTGACAAGGTCGCCGGCCGCGCATCGATGGTGGCGCGAAGCGACGATCTCGCCCACGACCTCGCCGATCATGACCTCGCCGATCCTCTGGGGTTCGGCGTAGGAAGGGCCGGGGCGCAACCGGCCGCGCATGTAGGGATCCACCGAAAGATAGATGGAGCGCACCAGCACCTCGCCCGGGGCGGGTTCCGGCACCGGAGATTCAGTAAGCCTGAAGTGACGGGCTTCGGGAGCGCCCGAAGGGTAGTCCTCGAGGACGAGGGCGCGGTTGATGGACGTCATGTTCGAGATGCCTCGCGTTTGTCTGACCAGTGATCAGGACGTGGTACCGGTGACCGCACGATAGTGCGTGAGAAAGCCAACGAGGGCCTTGTCGCGCAGTGTCGCGAGATCCTCCATGGTGCGCTCTCCCTGCAGCCTGGCGCATCCGGCAACCATCGCCTCGGTCAGTTCCGGTGTGATGGGCGGGGAGGGCAGGCGTGTCCAGGCGTCCGCCACGGCCGGGTCGAAGTGCTCCAGGAAATGCCGCATGCCGCCTTCGCCGCCGGCCATGTGAAAGAGCAGGCAATAGCCCATGATGGCAAGTCGCGGGCCGAATCCGTGAACGATCGAGGCATCGATCTGCTCTGGCGTGGCCTCGCCGGCGGCAATCATGTGGAGAATCTCGTTCCAGATCGCCTGCTGCAGCCTGTCGGCGACATGGCCCGGAACCTCGCGATCCAGCTTGAGCGGGTGCTTGTCCGCGGCCTGGTAGAAGGCGCAGGCCCAGTCGACGGTCTCGGGGGCGGTCTGCCGGCCGCCCACCACTTCGACCAGCGGCATGAGGTAGGGCGGATTGAAGGGATGTCCCAGTACCATGCGCGCGGCGTTACCGGTCCCGGCCTGGATGTCGCTCATGAGCAGACCGGATGTGGAGGACGCTATGACGACGTCATTCGCCATCGCCGAATCGAGGCGATGATAGAGGTCCTGCTTGATGTCGAGTCGCTCGGGCGCGCTTTCCTGAACAAAGTCCGCATCCGCCACCGCCTCTTCGAGTTTCGTTGTGAAGCGCGCTTCCGTGGCTGGCGCGGCATCGGCGCCCATGGCTTTGAGGCTGGGCCATGCCGTCTCGATGGTGCGGTGCAGCGTCCTTTCGGCCACGGGATCGGGATCGTGGACAATGACGTCATACCCGGCCGCCAGGAAACTCGCGGCCCAGCCGGAGCCGATGAGACCCCCGCCGATGCAGGCGACACGCCTGACATCCGCGGGATCGGGGCGATTGAATCTCAAGGTGTATCGGCTCCCTTGCTGCTGGCGACGGCGAAGGCATCGGCCTTCTCGCGCAGGGCGAATTTCTGGATCTTGCCGGTTGCCGTCTTGGGCAGGGGCCCGAAGATCACGGTTCGCGGCACCTTGAAGTGGGCGAGGTTGTCACGGCAGAAGGCGATGATGTCGGCTTCCGTCACGGATTGCGCGGCATCGTCCTTGAGTGTGACGAAGGCACACGGCGACTCGCCCCAGGTCTCGTCCTGCTTCGCCACGACCGCCGCTTCCAGCACGCAAGGGTGACGATAGAGGGCGTTCTCCACCTCGATGGAACTGATGTTCTCTCCGCCCGAGATGATGATGTCCTTGGAACGGTCCTTGACCTCGATGTAGCCGTCGCCATGCATGACACCGAGGTCGCCGCTGTGGAACCAGCCGCCGGCAAGGTCACGGGCGGTTTGCTGCGGATTGTCGAGGTACCCCTTCATCACCGTGTTGCCACGCAACATGATCTCGCCGATCGTCTCGCCGTCGGCGGGCACCGGTCTGCAGGTCTGGGGGTCGGCGACCATGTAGCCGGCCAGCATGGAGTGGCGCAGGCCCTGGCGCGACATGGCGGCCGCCCGGTCCTCGACCGGCATCGCCATCCAGTCGTCCTGGTAGGGCGAGACGAGAGCCGGTCCATAGGTTTCCGTGAGACCGTAGAGATGGATGACATGGAAGCCGAGCGCCTCCATGCCGGCGATGACCGCGCTCGGCGGAGCGGCGCCGCCGGTGGCGATGGTGACCTTGGAGGGGAAGGTGCGCCGGTGGTCCGAAGGCGCATTGAGGATCATGTTGAGGACGATAGGCGCGCCGGACATGTGGGTGACGCCATGCTCGGCGATGAGACGGAAGATCTCCCGGGTGTCGATCCGGCGCAGCAGGACGTGAGTGCCTGCCCAGGCGGTCACGCCCCAGGCGTGGCACCATCCGTTGCAGTGGAACAGGGGCAGGGTCCACAGGTTGACGGTGCTCCCGGAGAAACCGAGCGCCATGCCGTTGGCGATGGCGTTCAGGTAGGCGCCGCGGTGGTGGTAGACCACACCCTTGGGGTTGCCCGTGGTGCCTGAGGTGTAGTTCAGCGAGATGGCATTCCACTCGTCAGCAGGAAGCAGCGGCTCATCGTCGGCACTGCCCTGGAGCAGGAACTCCTCGTACGTGACATCGCCAAAGGCGGGGTCATTGTCAGTGTCGGGATCGTCGATGGCGATAACGTGAACCTTGCCGGTGTGGCGGGCGAGAGCCTGGCCGATGACGTCCCGGAACTCGCGGTCCGCGATGAGAACCCTGGTCCCGGCATGGCCCAGCATGAAGGCGATGGATGGCGCATCGAGGCGGAAGTTGAGGGCGTTGAGGACGGCACCTGCCATGGGCACGGCAAAATGGGCCTCGAGTATCGCAGGGCCGTTCTGCGCCATGACGGCGACGCTTTCCCCTGGTTCGACGCCGTGACGGCGAAGCGCGCTTGCCAGACGCCGGCACCGCTCGTGCATGGTGGCGTAGGTGACATGCCGCGAACCGTATATCCAGGCCGTCCGCAGGGGATGTGCGGTTGCGGAACGCACCAGAAAGTCGACCGGGGTCAACGGTTCGTGGTTGGCCGGATTGGCGTCGAGATCCGTTTCAAACCGGCCCGTGCGGAGAGCGCGATCGACCAAGGGGCACCCATTGTCAGTGTCCGTGTCTTCTTTGCCGCTTGTCCCGGTTCTGTCAATGCCTGATCAGTCACGGTTCCATCAGCGACGGATATGTGCAGTATCGAGGGTGAGCGGACCCCGCACCCGCGATGGAAGGAATCCTCATGAGCGCCGGTGTTCGAGGCATTCTCTTCATGGTGGCGGGTTGTGCCCTCATCGTCTTCAACGATGTCATCGTCAAGCTGCTGACCGAACAGTACCCGGTGGGCCAGGCGATGTTCGTGCGCTCGCTGTTCGTCATCCCGCCGGTACTGCTCTTCGCTCTCTACGAAGGAAGGCTCGCCAATCTTCGGGTGCACAATTTCAAGGGCCAGGCCCTGCGCTCGGTGATCGTGGTGACAGGGATGTTCCTGTTTCTGACGGCCATCACCATGATGCCGATTGCCGATGCCCTCGCCATCACCTTCGCCGCTCCACTGATGGCCACGGCGCTGGCCGTTCCCCTTCTCGGTGAACGGGTCGGGTGGCGCCGCTGGTCGGCGGTCGTCGTCGGCCTTGCCGGTGTCATCCTGGTTCTCAGGCCGACAGGAGAGGGCATCGCCGTCGTGGCGTTGCTGCCCCTTGGCAGCGCGATCACTCTCGCTCTGCGCGACATCCTGACACGCCGGCTCAGTGTTTCGGACTCGTCGTCCTCGATCCTCATGTTCACGACCCTGGCGGTCATGGGAACCTCCCTTGCCTCATCCCTGGCGGATCCGCTGCTGGGCTGGACGGCGGCCGCATGGCAGCCAATCGCGGTGGGGCATGTCGCCATGCTCGCCGTCGCCGGCGTTCTGCTGGCCGGCGCCCAGTACTCGATGATCGAGGCCGTGCGCCTCGCCGAGATCGGCCTTGTCGCACCGTTCAAGTACACGAGCATGGTGTGGGCCGTGCTCACCGGATACCTGGTCTTTGACACGGTGCCGGACATCTGGATCATTTCAGGATCAACGCTGGTCGTGGCCAGCGGACTCTACATGCTGCACCGGGAGGCAACCCTGAAGAAGGACCGGCGAACCGTTCCGCAACGACCCGAAACCACCGTACCCCAGCGGGCCGCGGCCAGAGGCAGGAGGCCGGCCGATGGGACGTTGTGACGGAAAGCGGGCGCTCGTCACCGGTGCCGCCTCGGGCATCGGTGCAGCAACAGCCCGTCTCCTCGCCGGCGAAGGCGCCAGGGTCATGCTGGCGGATCTCGACGAAGCCGGCGCCGCGCGCGTGGCCGGTGCGATCGGCGAGGCCGCTTCGTCGACCTGTCTGGACGTCTGTCGGGCCGACTCCTGGTCCTCCGCCGTCGCCGCCACAGTCGCGCGCCTCGGCGGCTGGGATGTGCTGGTGAACTGTGCAGGAATCCTGCGCCGGGGCACCATCGAGACGACCACCCTGGCAACATGGCATGAGGTGCTGGACGTCAATCTCCGGGGCACATGGCTTGGCGCCAGGGAAGCGGTACGGCACATGCAGGGCACAGGAGGCGTCATCGTCAATCTCTCTTCGGTCTCCGGCATCGTCGGCGATCAGGACCTGTGCGCCTATGACGCCAGCAAGGGGGGTGTCAGGCTGCTGACCAAGGCGATCGCGGACTACGCGACCCGCCATGGCCTCGGCATCCGCTGCAACTCCGTCCACCCGGGTGTCATTGAAACGCCCATGGTGGCGAACTACATCGCCGAATCCGATGATCCCGTGGCCGAACGCGCCCTGTGGGACAGTTACACGCCACCGGGCGTGACGGGGCATCCCGACGACGTCGGCCATCTCATCGTCTTCCTGGCGAGTGACGAATCCCGGCTCGTCGACGGTGCGGAACTCGTCATCGATGGCGGGGGGACGGTGGAATGACCGGGCGACTCCGCCACAAGACGGCGCTTGTCACCGGAGCCGCCTCCGGGATCGGGCGCCAGAGTGCCATCCGCATGGCCGAGGAAGGAGCGCTGGTGTGCATCACCGACATCGATGATGAGGGCCTGGCCGGGACCCTCGCCCTGATGGCCGGGCGCGGCTTCAGTCTCCACCACGATGTCACGCAAGAAGAGTCCTGGCGCGCCGCCATTGCCATGGCTCTGGAGCGATTCGGCAAGCTGCAGATTCTGGTCAACTGCGCCGGAATCGGTGTGCGGAACGACAATATCGCGGCACTCGAGGAGGAGGGCTGGGACCGGCTCATGGCCGTCAATCTTCATGGCACGTTCATGGGGTGCCAGCAGGCGATCGCCTGCATGAGACAGGCGGGGGGCGGCTCACTCATCAACATCTCGTCGGTCCTCGGTCTCAGAGGCTCGGCCGATGCTCTCTCCTACTGTGCCAGCAAGGGCGCTGTGCGCCTTCTGACGAAGTCGATTGCCGTCCATTGCGGTCGCCAGGGGTACAACATCCGCTGCAATGCCATATGCCCGGGCTACATCGCCACGCCCCTTGGACTCTCGGTGAGGGAGTCCCTGGGTGACGAGGAGTTCCAGCGCCTCGTCGACAAGCACGTGGTCGGCCGCATGGGCGTTGCGGACGACGTTGCCGGCATGGTGGTCTACCTCGCCAGCGACGAATCGTCGTTCGTGACCGGAGCGGAGATGGTCGTGGACGGTGGCTACACGGCAGGATGATGGCAGGGGCCCAGCAGGCGGCGGCTGATGCCTGGGTGACGGTCGAGCCCGAGGTGTGGTCCATGTACCGCCGCATCTGGGGTGAACCGGAACTCGGCATGATGGAGTACAACGCCGAAGCATGGCTCTCGGCCTGGCTCGCCGATCACGGTTTCAGCGTCGAGCGTGGCGTATGCGGCATGCCCACGGCCTTCCGTGCGGTATGGTCATCCGGTGACGGGCCGCGACTGGGGTTTCTGGCGGAGTACGACGCGCTTCCCGGGCAGGGCAACCGACTCGAACCTCTCAGAGCACCTGACGGCAAGCGGGCAGGCCATGCCTGCGGCCACAACCTGATCGCCGGGACCGGCGCCGGCAGCGCCATCGCCGCACGCCATGCCATGGAAGAACGCGGACTTGAAGGCACCATCGTCTGCCTCGGCACGCCGGCCGAGGAAATCCTCTGGGGCAAAATCGCAATGCTGCGCCACGGCGCCTTCGAAGGCATCGACATGCTGTTTGCCAACCATGCCGACTATCAGAACGGCGCCGTCTCCAGACCCTGCCTATCCTGCGTGTCGTTCGAACTCCTGTTCGAGGGCAGGGCTTCCCATGGCGGGGCACGGCGTTCGGGCAATGCGCTCGACGGTGCGGAACTCTTCGTGCAGTCGATGGAGCGTCTGCGCGCCCACCAGTTCGGCGACGTCGTGATCGGCCATGTCCTGCGCTTTGCCGGCTTCATGCCGTCGATCACGCCCGACGAGGCACGCCTTTGGATCACCGTGCGGCACGAATCCTTCGAGAGAGCCCGGGATGTTGCCTGCCAACTCATTCCCCTGGCCCGTGACTGCGCCCGCCACACGCACACCCGGGTCGTTGACATGCTGATATCGGCGTCCAGGGGCTACCTGGCGAACCATGCCTTGGGTGAGGTCCTGTTCCGCCACATGCAGGAAATCGGACCGCCGGCATGGGATGACGGCGACACCGCCTACATGCAGACGCTCGCTGCGGCCTGCAGTCCGGAGGCCGACTTCGCCTGGGACCGCGACATTGCCCTTCACACGGAAGGCTGCGACCCCTACGGCCAGGACGATGGCGAAGCGAGCTGGTCCATCCCCCTGGCGCGGGCCAACTGGTCAT
>JAJEBJ010000242.1 GCA_022822575.1 Alphaproteobacteria bacterium
CGTGACGACATGCCGCCGCCGAGAGCACTGCTGAAGAACTGGACCGGGTAGTAGTTGTCGTCCCGGACTGCGAACCCCGGACATCCCATGATGAGATGGACCTGCTCGACGTCATCACTGCGGTCGATGGCCCCGCCGGAATAGGCAGCGGGACGCGGGACGTGGCCATTGGAATGAGGCAGGTTGCAGAACTGGTTCTCCGCCAGACGCACGATTTCTCCATGATCGACGGCTCCTGCAGCCGACAGCACCATGCTCTCGGCCGTGTAGTGGCCGGTCATGTGCCCCAGCAGGGTCTGCCGGGTCATGCCGGCAATGCTTGCAGGCGTGCCGAGGATGGAGCGCCCCATGGGCTGGTCGGGAAAGGCACATTCCTGGAAGAGATCAAAGACGAGATCATCCGGCGTGTCGAATACCTGGGCAATCTCCTGCTCCACGACCCAGCGCTCCTTTTCGAGTTCGCTCTCGTCGAAGACGGAGTTCTGCAGGATGTCTCCAAGTACGTCGATGGCCAGCGGCACATCGTCCCCGAGGACCCGGGCGTAATAGGCCGTGTTCTCGCGCGTGGTGTAGGCGTTCACGTATCCGCCAACATCCTCGATTTCCTGGGCAATCATGCGCGCACTGCGCCGTCCTGTGCCCTTGAACGCCATGTGTTCGAGAAGATGCGAGATGCCGTGGAGATGATCGGGCTCGTCGCGCGCGCCGACATTGACCCAGACACCCACTGCGGCAGAATCGACTCCCTCGACCCTGTCGGTGACGATCCTCAGACCGTTGGCGAGTCGTGTGACATCCAGGCTCAAGGTTGCCCGCCAAGCATCGGCCACTCGATCAACCATCCGCCTCCGTGTTGTCGCGAACGTAACCCTGCACGACGTCGACGTCGTTTGGCAAGGTCGTCATGTTCTCCGTCAGCCCCCGGATTCTTGAGAGTTTGGCAGGACTTTTCGGTGGTTCTCCCAACGCGGTCGCGACCGCTTCCGGGAACTTCGCCGGATGGGCCTGGGCATGCATGATCACCGGAACACCGGCATCGATCCCAACCGCGCGTGCAGCCGCCGTACCGCAGGCGGTGTGGGGATCCACCACGACGCCATGTTCGCGCCGCATGCGTCGCATCTCGGCAATGATTCCGTCATCGTCCAGTCGATGGCTGGAAATGATGGAGCGGGCCCGCATCAAGGCCCGTGCGGTCACGTCGAACGACCCCAGACGTGGCAAACGTCCCATCAGGCGCTCGATTGAGCTGCCGTCACGATCGTAGAGTTCAAAAAGCAGACGTTCGAAATTGCTCGAGATCTGGATATCCATGCTCGGCGACAACGTCGCCACGACATCAAGGGGCGTGTAGTGCCCGGTCTCGAAGAACCGGTGCAGAATGTCGTTGGCATTGGTCGCCACCACCAGCCGGTCGACTCCAAGCCCCATTCTCACGGCACACCAGGCGGCAAGACAGGCGCCAAAATTCGCGGAAGGAATCGAGAAGGCGACCTTGCGGTCCGGCGCACCAAGGCGGACGGCGGCGGCGACACAATACGCCGTCTGCGCCATGATCCGAGTCCAGTTGATGGAGTTGACTGCCGTCAGTCTGCGGGATGTCGCGAAAGCCGTGTCGTTGAACATGGCCTTCACCAGGGACTGGCAGTCGTCGAACGTCCCCTCGATGGCGATGCAATGGACATTGCCGGCGACCACAGTGGTCATCTGGCGCCGCTGTATCTCGCTCACCCTGCCTTTGGGAAACAGGATGAAGATGTCCATGTTGCGCCGCCCGGCGCACCCGGCAATGGCCGCCGAACCGGTATCTCCCGACGTTGCCCCGAGAACGGTGACCCGTTCTCCCCTGCTCTCGAGCGCCCGGTCCATGAGTCGGGCAAGCAGTTGCAGGGCGAGGTCCTTGAAGGCAAAGGTCGGACCATGAAACAGTTCGAGGAGCCAGTCGTTGTCCGCCGTCTGCACCATGGGAATGACAGCTGGATGATCGAATCGCGCGTAGGCTTGGCGTGCCAACGAGAGCAGATCGTCAGGCCTGATCCAGCCGGCGACGAAAGGTTCGATGACGCGCGCGACGATCTCTGCGTATGTCATGCCCTGCATGGCCCGAAAGTCCTGGGCCGTGAACACGGGCCAGGTCTTCGGAATCCAAAGACCTCCACCGGGGGCCAGTCCACCCAGCAGGATTTCCTCGAAGCCTGCTTCGGCCGTCCCTCCGCGGGTCGAAACGTACCTGATCTCGGACATCACCCGTTCGCCCGCAAGACTGTGACCCCACGTTCACTTAAATCAAAGAGGCGAACTCAACAAGGTCAGGCTTCTCCGGCACCTCACGTGATGGCCTATGCGGTGCGGTGTTTCGAGTTGGCGATGAGGCGAGGCTGCGGGGTTCCGGTAACATCACAGTGCACATCGAGCATGGCCGAAAAGTCCTTGCCGCCAAATCCGCGGACCCTTGCCACGCTGTAGGCCTCGCGAGCAGTGGCGGCCATGGGCATCGGCACACCCGTGGCGTTGGCAGCCTCGACCACGAGAGAGAGGTCCTTGTGCGCCAGGTCGATCGTGAACCCGGGGGACGTGTCATCGGCAAGCACCTTGACGGGCCAGGCCGAACTGATCTGCCCGTTGACGGCCGACGTGCCACAGATCACGTCGAGTGTGCTGTCGAGATCGAGGCCGAAGGCTGCCGCGAGAACGAGCGCTTCGGCGTTGATCTGGCAGGATGCCGTGGAGATGAAGTTGTTGACGAGCTTCGTGCGTGTCCCCGTACCGCAGGGGCCGCAGTGGAAGATCGCCGTCCCCATGGCCTCGAGAAGCGGCCGGACACGTTCGAGATTGTCTGACGTGCCTCCCACCATGAAGAGCGACTCTCCGGCATCAGCATGGGAGGCAAGGCGCCCTACCGGCGCGTCCATGAACTCCAGCCCCCTGCCCTCGCAGAGTTCCGCCATGGCGTCCGTGGTTTCAGGATCGATGGTGCTCATGTCCATGACGATGGTGCCCTTCCGCGCCGTGGCGAGGACGCCCTCCTGGCCTGTGATGACCTCGCGGACACTCGCCGGTCCGGGGAGCATGGTGATCACCACCTCCGCCTGGGCCGCCACTTCTGCCGGTGATGCGGCGGGAACGGCGCCCAGGCGTGCCAGGGTGTCGACACGAGCCGCCACAATGTCGTGAACCACCAGATCGAAGCCCTTGCGCGCGAGATTCGAGGCCATGGGGCACCCCATGCGTCCAAGCCCGATGAAACCCGTACTCCCCATGACATCCCTCCCAAGATTCCGTCACACCATGCCTTGTATCAACGCGCTGGAAGCCACACCAGAGTGACGAAATTCCGTCGTACTGACGTTCCCTCATGCAGGATCATGTTCCGCACATCCGGTCGCCGACATCTCCGAGATTGCACGTTTGTTCACCGGTATCGTGGTTGGTGACAGCCTGCAGCGCCATCACCAACCACGAAATTGCATGTCCATGACCTTGCCGGCCTGGCAAGCAACCCTGACGTGCCACATCCGCAGAACAATCTTCAGCTCTTGGCGCTTGCTGTCTTTTGCAGCAACAAGAACACAAAAACCGACCCGATGGACGTGGTGACGATTCCGACCGGTAACTCCTGCGGCGCAAGCAGGAGCCTGCTGAGGATGTCTGAACCGGTCAGCAGACCGGCCCCGACAATTGCAGCCGTCGGCAACAATTGCCTGTGCAGTGGTCCGACGATTCCGCGGGCTATGTGGGGCACCATCAGACCAACAAAGCCGATGACGCCTGCCACGGACACGAACACGGCCGTTGCAAGGGCTGCGACAAAAAACATGCTGTATCGCAACCCGTGCACTGGCACGCCCCAGGTCGCTGCGGTCAGGTCTCCGATCAACAGGGCATCCAGCCAGCGGCTGCGATAAAGAGAGTAAATCAGGATCAGGAACAGACCTGTGCTGACCAGGGGGAAGGTCTCCCACCTGGCGAGGCCCAGACCGCCCAGCATCCAGAAGATGACCGAATGCGCGGCACGGCTGTCGCCCGCGAAAATCAGGTAATTGGTGATCGCGGAGAACAGGAACGAAACCGCAAGCCCTGCGAGAATCAGCTTTTCAGGCGCACTCGTGCGCAGCCCGTGGACAAGCGCCAACACAATGCCGGACGCCACAAGGCCACCACAAAACGCGGCCAGAGGCAGGGTCCAGAATCCGAGAATGTCGCCGGTTACGGTGATCACGAACACCGCGCCCGCGGCAGCGCCAGAGGACAGGCCGAACAGGAACGGGTCGGCCAGATCGTTGCGTGTCGTGGTCTGGAGGACAACCCCCACTATACCCAGGCCAGCCCCGATCACAGCGGCGAACAAAGTCCTGGGTAGCCGCAGGTCAAACACGATCCGATGGAGCGGAGACATGTCGCCATCGTTCAACCCGATGCCGAGTCCAATCGCGCCAAACGCATCAGAGACCGGAATTGACGTGGTGCCGTAGATGGTCGAAACCAGCAAGAGGGCGACAAGAATTGCCGCCCCCGGCAAAAGCATAAGGCCAAGTCGGCCCATGTCAGTTTAGGCTCGGATGCATGGCCTGTGCCATTTTCGAGATCGCGTGGACATTTGCCGGTCCCGGCGTCAGTTCTTCGTACCGCAGGCCGATCCAGCGCTCGTTCTTGACCGCGTCGGTCTGCGACATGACCGGATGTTCTTGCAGGAACCTGAAAGTATCCGCCGCACCATTGCCGGTCTGATAGTCGAGCAGAACCAGGAATTCCGGGTTCGCAGCCGCGACTGCCTCCCACGACGTGCGGCCCCAGCTTGTGTCCATGTCGTGGGTGATGTTCTCCCCACCTGCTGCGGCGATCATGGCGTCCGGGATGGCGAACTTGCCGGAGGTGAACGGAGCATCCGTCGGGCCATCCAGCAGGAACACGCGGGGTTTGGGCAGATCGGCGGTTTTCGCCTCGATTGCGGCCAGTTCCTTTCTCCAACCTGAGACCAGTTCCTCTGCCTTGTCCTCGACACCCATGACCTTGCCCAGACGCAGGACGTCATTGAACAGCAGGTCCATGCTGGCCTCGGGGCGGTCCTTGTCCAGGTGCACGCAACTCTCGGTCAGGATCATCGTCTGGATGCCAAAGGGTTCCAGCGTGTCCGGGGTCACATCGCCACCCGGCTTCATGCCGTAGTACCAGCCTGCAAAGAACAGATCAGGCTCAACCGCGACAAGGTTCTCGACCGTCGGGTACTTGGGTGCGAGTTCGGGGATGTCACCGCGCAGCGTGTCGAATTCCGGACTGGTCTTGTACCATCCGGTAATGCCGGTGAGGCCCACGATCCTGTCCTGCAGACCCAGTGCAAAGGCCATGTCGGTCATGTTCATGTCATGCACGACCAAACGCTGGGGCTGAGTTTCGAACACCAGCGGTTCGCCGCAATTGTCGACCGTCACTTCTTGTGCGGTCGCGCTGCCTGCCATGACCATGATCAGCGCGAAGGACCGGATGTGTTTCATTGGGCAATGCTCCTTAGACTAGGTTGAGACTGTGGTTTTTCGGATATCGAGCGCCGGGATCACCCGGCCCTCGTGGCAAAAGCACAGGTAATCGACACCAAAGGTTTCGCGGACCCTTTCGGGTGTCAGCACCTCGGGTACAGGGCCAAAGCCGGTAAGCCGCGTTGATTTCATCAGAGCGACATGGGTGGCGAATTCGGGGATCATGACCAGGTCGTGGACGATCATCACCACCGTGATTCCCATTTCCACGACCAAAGAAAGTACCCGCCCCTTTGCATCGGGATCGAGATGATTGGTGGGTTCGTCCAGGAACAACAAAGAAGGATTCTGTGCGAATGCCCGCGCAATATGGGCACGCTGGCGTTCACCTCCGGACAGGACTCCCACCCGTTTGTCCGCCAAGGCTCCAAGCCCGGTCAGATCGAGAATTCTGGCAAGCTCGGCTGCGTGTTGTTCCTCGGAATGGTCAGCCCAAATTGGTATCTGGCCCAGGGCCACGTAGTCCCGCAGGTGCAATCTGCCGTCCGGCAGCTCCTGCTGGCTGACTACGGCAATCATGCGGGCGCGTTCCCTGTCAGACATCTGCTTGAGGCTGCGGCCCTTGACCTGGACATCGCCCAAGACCACTTTTTCCACGCCGCAAAGCATGTTCAACAGAGTCGTTTTCCCGGCTCCGTTTGGACCGGCAATTGCCAGAATGGCGCCCCCATCCAGCTCGAACGAAGCGTCTTGCAACAGGACGTCGCCATTCTGGGCTCGGAATTCCAGATCCCTGGCAACCAGAAAGGGCGAGCTGGTCATACCGACACCCTCGATTCCAACCGCGGCATGAGAGACAGGAGTCTTGTGAACAGAGGGCGCGAACGGTCACTGGCGCCGGTCCAGCCATCTGGACTGCGCTTGTCCTGACACGCAAATTCGGCCGTGCCCTCCGACTGCCCGAACCAGCCGATTGCACGCGCAAGATTGGCCTCACCCCGAGGCGCCATGAACTTTTGCGTTCTGTGGTCAGCGAGGTCGCGAAGCACCTCCGCCTCGAGCTGAACCATTGTTTCGCGTAGCGCGAGGGATTCGTGGTCGTTACGTTCGATCTGGATGGCGAGTGCCGTGTCGGCGATCCCGGTGCCACGGACAGGTGCGCCATGGGTTTGGGCGCCGTCAGGCAGGGTTGTCTCGATCACAAGAACGGCCCAAGGAAGGGAGGACAACCAGTTCCGCACCGACGGAAATCGCACCAGGCGTTGCGGAAAGCGATGGCGTGCGAACGCGGGCATCGCTCGATCCAGTGTTAGCGACACCGAAAGCTGTCCATGATGGACCGCTGGGCATCGGCCACAGTCTTGATCGGTGCGGCCTCGCTTGCAGAGGGACACCCATCTAACCGGTCCTCCGCCAGGCCGAACCGTCGGCGCGATCCTCGACAGTCATGCCAAGGGAAGCGAGTTCGGCACGGATTCGGTCTGCATTGGCGTAGTCCCGTGCTGATCGAGCGGCAAACCGTGCCTCGACCAGACGCTGGATCCGTGCCGTGCTTCCATCCTCTCCCGTGGTCTGCCCAAACCAGGCCGCCGGCTCCTCCTGCAACAGGCCCAGCAGGCCGCCGGCGCTGCGCAAGGCCGCCTTGCAGGCGGCACGATCCGCCGCGGTCGTCGCCTGGCGCGCTGCCTTCGCCATTCGGAAGAGTTGAGCGATTGCTCCCGGGAAGTTCAGATCGTCCTCGAGGGCCGCCTCGAACGCATCGAGCAGGCGGGGCGGACAGGCAACATCGGGAGCATCGCCGAGACTGCGAAGCGTTCCATAGAGACGATCAAGGTTGCGCTTCGCCCGAGCGAGTCCATCCGCACTCCAACCGAGCGGCTGGCGATAATGCGCACCCAGAAGCGCGAAGCGGATGGCCTCGCCAGGCGCTTCCCTGAGGAGATCGCGCACGAGAAGAACGTTGCCGAGCGACTTTGACATTTTCCGTCCCTCGACGTTGACGAAGCCGTTGTGGACCCAATAACGGCAATAGGTCTCTCCGTCGTGGGCGCAAGTGCCCTGGGCAATCTCGTTCTCATGGTGCGGAAAGATCAGGTCCTGACCGCCTCCATGGATGTCTATCGTTGTACCGAGGCGCCGCTCGATCATGGCCGAGCATTCGATGTGCCAGCCGGGTCGCCCGCGACCCCACGGGCTCTCCCAACCCGGCAGGTCCGGCGTCGAGGGCTTCCAGAGGACGAAGTCCGCCGGGTCTCGCTTG
>JAJEBJ010000086.1 GCA_022822575.1 Alphaproteobacteria bacterium
GAGGCACCGCCAAGACGGCAGATCGGTATGCCGACGAGAAAACCGACGATCGTCACGAGAACCACGGCGATCGCGCCGGCCAGGAGAAAATGGAGTTCGAGACCGGCAAGCCACAGCGGCAGGTCGGGCAGGAAGATGGCCTTCTGTGCCACGGGTATGGTGAGAACACCGGTGACATGCGCCGCCAGGCCCATGAAGGCCGCATGACCGAAGCTCAGGATCCCGGAATTGCCGGTGAATGCACTGAAGGCCAGCACGGCGACTGTGAGCACGAGATAGTGCGTCACGGTCCCCTGGAGTGCCGCACCGGCCGTTTGCCACACCAGCAGGGACACGACGGCAATGGGAACCAGCATGAGCAGGCTGCCGGCAAGGGGCGGCCATGACGCAAGACGGGCACTCATGTCAACGTGTTCACCGTTGTCGCATTACCTGAGGGAGCCGGCGACATTGGAAGACCCCGCCAATGTCGTCAAGCGGCGTTGCAACAGTGGCCGCCGGCATGTGACCGACGCAAGATGTGATACTGCACAATACCTGCAACAGCCATACCTGCATGATCGACAGGCACAACAACGCCCATCTACCTATACTGTTGTAATGACGCTCATATGCAGAAACGTCCAGTCCCCATTGACCGGTCTCTGCGTCTGCATGCTTGTGTAGCGAATTGGCCGAACAGGAGGGGCGCAGCAACGCCCCTGCCTGCCCGGTTGCCGAACTGGCTGCCTAACGATCCTGCTGGACGCTCATGGCTCAGGCAAACCACCAGCGCTCAAGGAACTTGAAGCCGTCCATCTCCCAGTTGCCCGCCACCTGATCAGGTACGGCAATCTTTGACGACTGCGCGCTGATGTGGCTCGCAAAGAGCGGGATGACCGAACCGCCTTCGTCGCGACAGATAAGCTGCATCTCCGCATACATTTCACGTCGCCTGGCCTCGTCGAGCTCCGCCCGTGCCGCCTTGAGCAACACGTTGAAGCGCTCATGCTGCCAGTATGTCTCGTTCCAGTTCGACTCGGCGGAATAGCCCTGCGTGAACATCCAGTCCTCGGTTGGACGGCCGCTCCAGAACGAAGCGCTCCAGGGGTGCTTGAGCCAGACGTCGGACCAGTAACCGTCCGAGGGCATGCGATTGGGAACAATCTCGATGCCTGCCCTCGCGGCATGCTCCGTGTAGAGCAGGATCATGTCGATGCAACCGGCGTAGAGGCCTTCCGAGCCGCTGAGTTCGTGCCTGAAACCTTCCATCCCGGCCTTCTTGAGGTGGAACCTTGCCTTCTCCGGATCATAGGCACGTTGCGGAATGTCCGGAGCGTAGAAGCGGTTGGCGGGCGAGATCGGATGGTCATTTCCGAGCGCGCCATAGCCGCGCAGGACCGTATTGAGTGCGTCCTCCCGGTCGAAAGCGTACTTCAGGGCGAGACAGAGATCGTTGTTGTCCTTGAAGGGCTCCATGTCGAGGCGCATGGGGAAGGTGTAGTGCAGGGTTCCGGGAACGTTCAGCACATCGATGCCCTCTTGCTCGCCCAGCAGCTCCGCGGTTTTCGGTGGCACATGATCGATGATGTCGAACTCGTCGCTGATCAAACCGCTCTGCCGGCTTGTCGCGTCGGGAACGACCGTAATCTCGACCGAATCGAAGAAGGCGCGATCATCCTTGAAATAGTTCGGGTGACGCTCCAGGTAGCCCCGAATTCCGGGCTCCCAGTCCTCCAGCGAGTATCCCCCGGTGCCAATGCCGGGCTGCACCTCGCCATCCACGACCGGGAGGATGTAGAAATTCTGGGCAGAGAGCGAAACAGGAAAATCCGCATTGCCCTCCTGCAGAGTGAAGATGACGCGATTGGGCCCGTCTTTGCGCAGATCCGTGATCGTCTCGGCAATGGACTTGGTCGCCGATTGCGAGTCATCGCCGCGGTGGCGGGCGATTGACATGATCACATCGTCGGCATCCATGGTCTTGCCGTTGTGAAACTCGACACCTTGGCGAAGATTGAACGTCCACTCGGTTGCGTCGGCGTTTGGCTCGAAGGACTCGGCGAGTTCCGGGCCCAGCTGCCCGTCCGACTTGATCTCGGTAAGCTGGCTGCCGATGGTGTAGAACAGCATGCCGGTGAACGTGCTCGTCAAGTGAACGGGATCGAGCGAGTCGATGGTCGCGCCACCGTGCCATCCGATGCGGGCGTGGCCTCCGAACTTGGGAGTCGACGCTTCAACCGAAGACGACAACGTCGCAGCCGGCGCTCCCGCCGCCACGCCTGCCGCTGCCGCATACTGCATGAACTCGCGACGACGCAGGTTCGCCACCGACGTCTGTCCCCGCATGCGTCCTTTACCAATCTGTCCCATTGAATCCTCCAACCTCTCTCTTGATTGCTCAGGGCTAATGCACCGAAAGATCGAAACACACTGTACTTCCACGACCCAACGTGAGTCTCATCGACCGTCGATTTTCGCATGGAAAAACGCGCCGCAAACCGGTTCTCGGAACGGCACGGGCAATCAATCCTTCAGCAATCTGCACCTCGTTTTGGTGGCGCTTCGCACGCCACCGCCTTTGACGGCCGGCATGCTAACGTCAAATTGCTGCAGGGCAAATGGTCACAGACAAATCCTCAGAATCCTGAGGATTCGCGAGCCATGTAGGGCTGTTTGACCGGAGATGTCCTGTACCGACCCTGGATTGCATGCACGGATCCGAGCATCGAATCACACTGGCCGATCGCCGCCAATTGTCACCCGGTGCATCACCCGGCGGTACCTGTCGACCTCTCCGAAGAAGTCGGGCACGGCTCGATGCAGGCTTACCCGGTTGTCCCATACCGCTACCGCACCCGGAGACCATCGGAAGCGGCAGGAGAACTCAGGCCGCAACGCGTGACCGCAAAGGAAATCGAGGAGCGGTCGGCTCTCTTCGTCGGTCATGCCCTCGAAGCGCCGGGTGAATCCCGGACTCACGAAAAGGGCCTTGCGACCGGTGGCAGGGTGGGTGCGCACCACCGGGTGTGAAGCCTCCATGGCTTCGCCCTGCTTTCCTGTCATCGCACCCGGGGTGGCATAGTTGGCAGGAGAACCCGAATGATTGATGGCCCGCAGACCGGACAGCAACTTCTTCATTCCGTCCGAGAGTGTTTCATAGGCAAGGTACATGTTTACGAACATGGTATCGCCGCCATACGGGGGAACCTCGACCGCATAGAGGCTGGCGCCCATTGGCGGTTCCTCGAGGAACATGAGGTCCGAATGAAACTTGCTGTCCCAGCTGTAAGCCTCGCCCGGCGATCGAATGATCTCGATGATTTCGGGCCACTCGTCGAGACCCTTGGTGAAAGGATGCTCGATCTGGGGACCGAAGTTGCCGGCGAAGGCGTGGTGCTGCGCGCACGTGAGTTCTTGATCCCGGATAAAGATGACCAGGTGCTGATGGAGGGCGTCGAGCATTTCCTCGCGCACTTCCGGAGAGAGAGTCTGCGAGAGGTTCACGCCGCTCAGTTCCGCCCCAAGGGCTCCAGCAAGAGGATTGACATTCAACTGTCTGTACTCCCGTGTGGCGCCAGGCCCGATGCCTGTCGGACATCTTCGCCGACTATGATTCCTCGGAGTAACCGAGTCAATTGCAAGGGAAGTCTGCATTTGCCCACGCGACGAGATCTGCAAGAACTGCCGTGCGTCGGCAGTTTGGTGCCGCCGGCTGTGCCGACTGTCGCATCAGGTGAGGCGGACCGCGCTCAACGGGCCTGCGTGTGCATGCGGCAGTAGCATGACGACTCGATCGTCACATCGGCGCGGGCGAGAGCGAGGTCGAGACGCGGCGCGATCAAGCTCGCCTCGTGTTCCTTTCCCTGGCGGATGAGGGATTCGTGGAGCCCGTGCAGGGCCCAGACGTTCTCGGGATGCCGGCGTGCGCGAATCACCTCGGGATCGAAACCAAGGTCGCTGCGGTAGACGGCTTCCGCCTGCTCCGCCTCACCCTGCTCAAGCAGAAGCGCGCCGAGGGCATGGCGTGTCGGCTGCATCCAGCCCCAGGGCTCGTCGTAGGGCAGGTTGTCCTCCAGGGCGACCGCGTTGCGCAGGTGGTCGAAGGCGGTCGCGTGGTTGCCCTTGCGATAGTCGATCTCTCCGCAGACCATCTCCGAGGCGATCGCCAGCACGTCCCGGCACGTGTTGTTGAAGAGAAGGCGCGATTGAGGCACGCGCTCGCGTGCGGCTTCGAAGTGCTCGCGGTGTTCTTCGGCGGCGGGGATGTCCCCTGTCGCAGCGTACGCGACCGCCTTGGCATAGAGCCCGAGCGCGACGGTCACGCAGTAGAGCCCGGTGTCCGTCGGCAGCCGTTCCCCGATGATCTCCTGCCACTTCCCGAAGCGAATGAGAGCGTGCATTTTCATGCCGACGTAGCCCTCGAGGATGTCGGCCATCGGCGGGCTCTCGATTCGCAGCAAGGCTTCCGGGAGGGACGCGACGATTTCGTCGGCCGCTTCCATGGAGGTGCGGGACTGGCCCAGGAACATGGCCCCGTAGAGCATGAAGTGCGCGTTGTGGACGCGCGAGTAGGCGTAGAGATTGAGCCCTCCCTCGCGCGCGACGTGCTTGCGGTCGGCTACAAGTGCCGAAGCGTTGCGGAACACGACGTTGTGGTAGTGGCCGCACTGGAAATCTATGTGGGTCGGCATGTGATGGAGGTGGCCTGCGTCCGGCATCAGGCCGTAGAGCTGGTCGCCTGCCCGCAGGGCCCTTTCCGGGAACGGCGACATCTCGAGAAGGTGGATGTAGAAGTGAAGCAGACCGGGATGCGGCGGCGCGCCGTCCTTCTCGACCTGGCGCAGCGCGCTCTCAAGCACGGCCCGCGCCTCCAGCGTGCTGGCGCCTTCCGCCGGCAACCCGGTGCGAAGGTTCCACAGCTTCCACGGCGTCCGGGTCATGACGGCATCGGCGAAGAGCGTTGCAATGTCGAGGTCGTGGGGCCAGGCATGGTAAGCCTCGCGCATGGCACACGCGTAGTCCTCGATCCAGTCCTGGAAGTCCGCGGGACGCGACGGCGACGGGCTGCGCCGCGCCATCGCGTCGATGAGCGCCCGCTCCGGACCGCTCACACCATCCCGCAGCCCAAGCGCCGTCCGGGCAGCATCGTAACTGCCGCGAAGCGCCGGCCCCAGCGCCGTCGCGTCGAACTTTTCCCACGGCCAGTTGTAATAGGGACCGATTGAGTAGGCGAGGCCCCACCAGGCCATCGCGCACCCGGGGTCGGCGTCCACAGCGTTCCGGAAGCAGACCTCCGCGTCTTCCTGGTTGAAGGCATAGAGCCAGTTGAGGCCGCGATCGAACCAGGTTTGCGCTGCAGCGGACCGGGTGGACACCTTCCTGCTGTACGACCCGAGATCATAGTAGTCGTCCATGAAACATCGCCGTAATCGTTCTGTGGAAGGTCACCTGAGCACCAACGCGACCCAGAGATCCCGAGTACCTTGCCGGACCGGCGGCAAGGATACACACGCCGGTCCCGGTCGTCGAGCGGAAAATCGTCGCGACGCTCGCCGTTTCCGGTGTGAATGCGGACCGATGCCGATGTCGGCGTGATGCGCTGGGAAGACCTGCATGCGGAGCTGCTGCTCAAGCCGTTCGGGGCGCATACCGGGGGCAACCGATGGACAGGTGACGCACGATGCCGGGTCGCTTATCCGGATTGTGGCCCATGACGACGGCACAGCAGGTACTCTGCAGGCCCCGTGCTCCGATTGGCCCTGATCAGCTGTCGCCCAGAATCCCGCGCAGACGGTCCCTGATCTTGTCCTGCATCGTGCGCGAGCCGCCGGTCTGCCAGGCGGCGGAATCGGAACGTTCGGACATCGGCGGGAACCAGTTTTCGGTCATGTATCGCGCCGTGGTGTGCTCGTCGGTCAGGAACGTGTTGTCCTTGGCTGCGCGCTTCACGACCTCAACGCCGATCGCATCCTCGTTAACCTCGATGCCGTTGGCGAAGCGGCTCGCCCAGCCCGCAAGCTCGTCGCACAGGACCAGCATCTCCAGCGAGCCCGTGCGGCCCGAGGAAAGGAAGCCCAGGTTGTGGATGAAGGCCGTGCCGGCAAGCCCCGCGAGAGCCATGTTCGCACCAACCTCCGAGGCCGCCTGGGCGTCGACGGTGTGGGAGTCCGAGCAGCCCGCGCCGATCCAGCTCGGCACACCTATTGCGTTGTAGTAGTCGGTACCGGCGAGGTTGGCGAGCATGTACTCAGGGCCGCCATAGGCGATTGTCGCGGTTTTCATGTCCATCGGCAGGACAGACGAGCCTGCCATCACTGGCGCGCCGGGATTGGCGATCTGGTGGACCACGATGCCGGCCAGCGATTCGGCGGCAGACTGCGCCAGCACCCCGGCCAGCGTGATCGGTCCGGCCATGCCCGGAAAGATCGCGGGATAGCACACGATCGGGAAACGCCCTCGCGCGGCGAGCTGCAGCCTGCGGCAAAGTTCGTCACCCAGCCGGAGCGGCGAGACCGGTCCCGTCAGATCGAGGCCGCAGGGCTTGTCGCCCAGAACCTTCCAGCCGCCGACGCGGTCGGCCATCGTCTGCCAGATGGCCTCGGCCTTGATCTCGTCATGTGCTGTGAACGCGATGGGCTTGACGGTGTTGTCCATCATCGCGGTGACCGAGCTCACGGCCTCGTCCTCGGCTTCGACGTCGGTCGGGTAACCCAGCGAACAGGCGACGTCGAGATGGGGCAGCGCTTCGCATACCCGCGCCGTGTTGGCGAGATCGTTCAGTACGCCGGGCCTGAGCTCGCCGGTGCTGTGATCCAGGATGTTGACGCAGTTGTGCCCGGCGCAGTAGGCGGGGCGGTCGGCGGCCGTATCGACCACTCGCTCGCCCTTGCGGTTGTAGAGTTCGACCCTGCGGGGCACCGTTCGCAGCGCTGCCTCGACCCGTGCTGGCGGAATGCGCACGTAGCCATCTTCGTCCTGTCGGCAGCCCCTGTGCTCCAGAAGGTCTCTGCGGGTTTCATCGTCGTCGACGATCACCCCGACTTCATCGAGGATGCGAAGGGCGCCATCGTGGATCGCCATGGCGTCCATCCGCTCCAGGACCGGGAGCCGGAGGTTTTGTGTGCGCCGCAGGTCCTGCGCTGGCCGGGCCTCACGCGCGAGAGCCGTGCTGCGCCCGCCGCGTCGCCGGCCGCGGCGGCTCACGGTCCGTCACCGTACATGCCGACCGGCTCGCCTTCGGCCGTTACGCCCAGCCCGTTGAGCATGCGCGCCCAGTAGGCGAAGTTGGCGGCGATCTGGTTGACCTCGAAGATCTCGGCATCGCCCAGACCCGCCTCGCGCAGCGCCGCGACGTCCGTCTTGTCCATCGTGGCGGGTTCAAGGGTGAGCTTGCGCGTGTAGGCGAGGATCGCCGCAAGGTGCGCGTCGGTGTCTGCCGGAATGTCGCCTGCCTCGAGCGCCTCCAGAATGGCCTGTCCCCGGTCCGGATCGCCCAGCAGGCTCGCCATGTTTGCGCCGTGGTTGTCCTTCGCGTAGCGACAACCGCAGAGGATCGCGACCCAGGTTGCGATCAGTTCCTGCACCCAGGCTTCCAGTCTACGCCGCGGGCTGTGCAGCAGCGCACGGTAGAACCGGTCCGCCAGGACCAGAAGGTCGGGCCTCGTCGCGAACGCCTGGTACATGTTGTGGACGCTGCCGTCGCCGCGGCAGACCTCGTCGTAGGCGCTGGCCAGCTCGGGACCCGCTTCTTCGCGATCGATGGCTTCGATCCAGCAGAACGGCTTCGTCACACGCCCTCATCCTGTTCGTGAACAGCACGCCATACGATCTTCCCGTCGTGTATCGCCGAGTCGTCCCTGACGGCTGTCGGAGGGATTCTAGCCGGAACTTCATCGGGTCTCAAGTTAACTAACACTCTGCATCAAAAGAGATATTTTGGTGTTTCAGTATGTGAATGCTGGCGGGATGTTCCCATGGTGATGGGAGAGAATGCGGAGAATTCAGGAGTACTGACCGGCGATGAGTGGAGATCGACTGTCTGTGTCGTGTTCACAGTCGATGAAGCGCGGAAGTTCGCCGAGCGCGCCACATGCCCTGCTTCGGTTCGACCTGCTGCCACCAATCGACGCGATTTGATTCCCGGCGGTGTCGCCGCCGAATCGGCCTGACATGTTGCTTGACGTGCGAAAAGGACGTTTCGCAGAGCATTGTCGAGGCTTGCGACATGTTCCACCCGAAATCCACGATCCACTTCCCGGCCGGACGGCGGGTCAAGTCCATGCCGTTGACCCAGGGATCGCCTGGCGTGTGCCGGATTCTCTGGACGTCGATCTGGCTGCGCAGATAGCAGCGCTTGCGGCCCGAAGGCAGGATACGACCCACCAAGACCCCGGATGCTGAATTGCGAGGATCCAGGCTCCTCTATCGTGGTTTGAGAGCACCGACCCGTCGCTGTGTGAGGCGGCTCTTCGGATGGCATTCTCCCCGGTCCCTGTTGCACCGGGGGTACGGAGACGACTAGAATCGGCTCGTCCGGCGAAAGTTCTTGAGAGAGAACGCGCTTTGATTCAGGGCGTTACCGTTCAGTTCTGTACCGAAGGTGTGCGCGAGGTGTCATGACGAAAGGTGAACTGGTCCTGCTGGTATGGAACGACCTCGTGGGACTGTCGCGCACCAGGGGCGTTCCCCTGGAGCAGTACGAGCGCCGACGGCGACACGGGCTGGGATGGGCACTGGCGGGCCAGTCCCTGACACCCTTCGAGGACATTGCACCCAATCCCTGGGGACCCATGGACGAGGTGCGCCAGGTACCGGACGAGGCAACGCGCCGGCGCATTGTTCTCAAGCAGGAATATCCGGCGTTCCATGTCGCCCTGTGCAACAGCCTCCATGCCGACGGCACTCCCTGGGAGTGCTGCACACGGAGTTTTCTTGCCGGCGCCCTCGACGACCTGAAGAAACAGACCGGTCTCGAGGTCGCCATCGCCTACGAGAACGAGTTCCTGCTCATCGATCCCGCCCTGGAGTGGGCGGCGCCGTTTTCCGTCGATTCCATGCGCCGGGCCGCACCCTTTGCCGATCTCTGTACCCGTGCGCTGATTGATGCCGGCGTCGACCTCGAGACCTTCGAACCCGAGTACGGAGTCGGGCAGTACGAGGTGAGTTGCGGACCGGCGACGGGGCTGGCCGGCGCCGACCGCGTCGTCATCACCAGGGAGACGGTACGCGAGGCGGCACGCCAGTGCTCGATTGCCGCGAGTTTTTCGCCCAAGCCGGCGCCGGATGCCGTCGGCAACGGCTGCCATCTTCACCTGAGCCTGTGGGACAGCTCCGGCAACCCGGTGACGGCCGATCCCACCGGGCCGGGCGGGCTGAGTGACGCTGCCGGACGATTCGTCGCCGGAGTCCACCGTCACCTGCGGGCTCTGGTCGCCATCACGGCTCCGAGTCCCGTCTCCTACATGCGCCTGGGACCACACCACTGGAGTTGCGGCTTCGATGCCGTCGGGGTGCAGAACCGCGAAGCGGCGATCCGAATCTGCCCTGCGCCCGATGGCGACGCCGCAGCCTTCAACATCGAGATCCGCTCGACCGATGCGACAGCGAGTCCCTACCTTGCCATCGGGGCCATCATCCGCGCCGGGCTTGAAGGGATCCGCGCCGACATGACTCCCCCTGCCATGGTGAACCTGGATCCGGCCTCGTTGAGCGATGCCGAACGCAGGGATCAGGGTATCCGCACCCTGCCGGGATCCCTGGACGAGGCCCTCGACGCCTTCCAGGCGGACGACAGTGTCGCTCAGTGGTTTGGCCCCGTGATGATCGAGGCCTATGGCGCCCTCAAGCGTCTAGAGGCAGCGAATGCGACAGCGATGAGCGATTCCGAACTCTGCCAGAGATACCGCGGGGCCTACTGAGACGATGCCCGCTGCATCAACGGACGGCGTCACGTGTGATCTGCCCCTGATCGATCATCACTGCCACGGCGTGATGCCGGGTGACCTCGATCTGCAGGCCTTCGAGGCGCTGATGAGCGAGAGTTACCGGCCGCCTCCGGCGGGAACCTCGCAGTTCGACAAGCCCCTCGGTCTCATGGTCCGCAGTCACTGTGCGCCTCTTCTCGACCTCGATCCCTTCACGAAAGGCGGCGACTACGTGGAACGCCGCCGTGAACTCGGCGCAGCAGAGGTCAACCGGCGCCTGCTCGGCGCCTGCGGCCTTGAACGGCTGATCGTCGACACCGGCCACCGGAGCGACTCGATTGCCGATGTGGCGGAGATGGCGGCGATTTCGGGCCGACCTGCCCACGAGGTCGTCCGCATCGAGGCCGTCGCCGAGGAGGTGGCGCGGTCAGGCGTCGACGCTGCCCGTTTCCCTGAAGCGTTCGGCGAAACCCTGGCGGCGCGGACACAGGACGCCGTTGGCCTGAAGAGCATCGTCGCCTACCGCACGACTTTCGCCATCGACCAGAGCCCGCCATCGGCTGCCGAGATAAGGGCGGCGACGGATGCCTGGTTCCGCGCCATCGACGCCACGGGAAAGGTGCGCCTCGAGTCGGTCGATATTGTCCGGTCGGGCCTGTGGACGGGGGCCGAGCTTGCCCGCCAGCATGATCTTCCCATGCAGTTCCACGTCGGATTCGGCGATCCCGACATCACCATGCATGCCTGCGACCCGACACATTTCACGGAGTTCCTGCGTGCCATGGAGAGCTGGGACGTCACCTGCACGCTGCTCCACAACTATCCCTTTCACCGCGAAGCGGCCTGGCTCGCCGAGATCTTCCGCAACGTCTATTACGATGTCGGCGTGGTCCTCAATTTTACCGGACCCCAGGCCGCGACGATCATGGGGGAAGCCCTGGAGATGGGCCCCTTCTTCAAGCAGCTCTACAGTTCGGATGCCTTCGGACTGGCCGAACTCCACTATCTGGGTCAGGTCCAGTTTCGCCGCACGCTGTGCCAACATCTCGACCGCTGGATCGCCGACGGTATGCTGAACCTGGCGGAGGCCGACCGCATCGTTGCCATGATCGCCACCGGCAACGCCTCTCGGATCTACCGGCGCCTTTCAGACCATCAGGCCACAGGGTCCTTCGGAACGTAGGGAACGGCGCGGCGGATCGCGAATCCCGTGAGGATGGCGGCCAGTCCTGCGACAAGGACGATGATGGCGACGCGTTGCCACGAACGTTCGGTCTGCGTCACCTCCCTGCGGATCTCGTCGAATGACACGGAGACGCCCTCGTCGTAGGGATCGTGCTCGATCACGCCCCACATCCTGACGGTTTCTTCTCCGGAGGCCAGGGCGGTCCGGTCGACAAGAAACTCGGCATCGCGGTAGATGCCGAAGCGGTCGCGCACCGAGACATAGTGTGGATAGATGGAATGGTACGTGTAGAGGGTGTCGTCGTCGCGCAACCGCATGTTGACGATATGCATACCGTCAAGGTCGTAGTCCAGAATGATGCCGACCAGGAATCCACGCTTCCAGACGAGGTCGTCCTCGTCGGGGATGTCCGGGATGTTGGATGCCCAGATGATGGCGCCGCCGAGCGTGGCCACCAGTCCCAGAGCATAAAGCCAGCCTGCGAACAGTCTCATTGCGATCTCAATCGGGTGGAATGCAGAAGAACTCGAGGTGCCCCATGTGCTGGCGCAGCGCCGTCCATTCCGCCGAACCGAAGGTCAGCATGGCCAGTGCGGATGTCGGAAACTTGCGGTCGAGCCGGTCCATGGCATCGCCCGTCGCCGTCGCCGCAAGGTACTGTGCCGTCATCTGCAGGACAGGATCATGTCCCACCACCATGACCCGTTCCATGGCAGAAGGCGTACGCCGCAGCAGGGAGACGAGATGGCGTGCGTCACCATGGTAGAGGCCCTCTTCGTAGCGAACCTCAGCGTCGCCGAGGACGGGAAGCAGGATCTCCAGGGTCTGGCGGGTGCGAAGCGCGGTCGAGCACAACACGAGGTCACACCCCAGCGAGCGCTCCTCGAGCCAGACAGCAAGGCGGGCGGCGCGGCGCCTCCCGCGGTTGCGCAAGGGACGGTCATGATCGTCAACCGTGATGTCCGCCCAACTGGATTTGGCATGGCGAACGAGATAGAGTGCGATAGTCATCACTCATCGCCTCCTGCGATGGTCGCGGGTGTCTCGCCCAACCCGTTTCCCGATCCAAGGCTAGCACAGAATGGTCAGTCAGGAACTGGATACTGTCAGATCTGTCGCGTCCGCACACCTGGAGGCGCCGGCCGAGCGGTACATCAACCGTGAACTGAGCTGGCTGGCCTTCAACGAGCGTGTGCTCGAGGAGGCGCGCAACAGCCGTCATCCGCTCCTCGAGCGGTTGCGATTCCTGTCGATCTCGGCCAGCAATCTCGACGAATTCCAGATGGTGAGAGTGGCCGGCCTCAAGGCCCAGGTCGATGCCGGTGTCACCACACCGGGTATCGACGGCCTGTCTCCGGCACGTCAGTTGAGGGCTATCAAGGACCGCTCGAAGACACTGATCGACGGCCAGTATGTCGTCTGGCGCACCCTGCGGGGACTGCTGTCACGGGAAGGGATCTCGGTGGTCGGTGAGGGTCATCTAGACGGCGATGAACGCGCGTGGCTTGCCGGTCACTTCGAACGCGAAATCCTGCCCCTGTTGACGCCAATGGCGATTGACCCTGCCCACCCCTTCCCCTTCATCCCCAATTTCGGGTTCGGCATCGCCCTCAAGCTCATCGGCGAGGGTGGCGATGAGCCGGTCCATGCGATCATCAGGCTGCCGCAGCAGACCGATCGCTTCATTCGCCTGCCCGGTGATGAGGGATCGCGATTCCTGCCCCTCGAACAGGCCGTGCGCATGCATCTCAAGGACCTGTTTCCGGGGTTCAGATTGCTTGAAACCGGATTTTTCCGCGTGGTGCGCGACAGTGAAATCGAGATCGACGAGGAGTCACAGGATCTGGTGCGCCACTTCGAGAGTGCTCTCAAACGGCGGCGGCGCGGCAGCGTGATCGATCTCGTGGTCGATGCCGCCATGCCTGGAGAACTTCTCAATCTCCTGACCGACCGCCTCGATGTCGTACCCGGCGATGTCACCGTGGTCGAGGGTGAACTCGGTCTGAGCGATCTTTCCCGGCTGATCGTAGACCACCGCCCCGATCTGCTGTTCGATCCCTATTCAGCGCGTTTTCCCGAACGCATACGCGACTTCGGCGGCAACTGCTTCGACGCCATCCGCGCAAAGGACATCATCGTCCATCACCCTTATGAAAGTTTCGATGTCGTGGTCCAGTTCCTGCAGCAGGCGGCACGCGACCCCGCTGTGGTGGCGATCAAGCAGACACTCTACCGGACGAGCGAGGGATCGCCGATCGTCAAGGCTCTCATCGAGGCAGCGGAGGCGGGCAAGTCGGTGACGGCGGTCGTTGAGCTCAAGGCGCGCTTCGACGAAGAGGCGAACATCCGCTGGGCCCGCGGTCTCGAACATGCCGGCGCCCAGATCGTCTACGGCATACCGGACTTCAAGACCCACACGAAGATTTCGCTCATCGTGCGCCGCGAACAGGGCGTCCTGGTGACCTACGTTCACTTCGGAACCGGCAACTATCACCCCGTCACCGCGAAGATCTACACTGATCTCTCCCTCTTCACCACCGCACCGGCGCTCACCCGGGACGCCAACCGGATCTTCAACTTTCTGACCGGATACATCAGGCCTCACACCCTCGAGGCGGTCGCCATGTCACCTGACACGCTCCGTCAACGCCTCCATGAACTGATCGGCCTTGAAATCGACAACGCCAGGGCCGGCAAGCCGGCCGCCATCTGGGCCAAGATGAATTCCCTCGTCGATTCGGAGATCATCGACCTGCTCTATCGGGCGTCCGGCTGCGGTGTGGAAATCGATCTCGTGGTGCGCGGTATCTGCTGCCTGCGCCCCGGTGTGGAGGGCCTGTCCGAGAGAATCCGGGTGAAGAGCCTGGTCGGCCGCTTTCTCGAACACAGCCGCATCTTCTGCTTTGCCAACGGCGGCGAGATTCCATCGTCCGATACCCTTGTCTTCGTGTCATCGGCGGACTGGATGACCCGCAATTTTGATTACCGGGTGGAGACCATGGTCCCGATCATCAACCCGACGGTTCATCGGCAGATTCTCAACCAGATCATGGTGGCCAACCTGCGTGATACGGAGCAGTCCTGGATTCTGACCAGCGATGGCGCCTACACGAGGCTCGCCAACACGGACAACGCCTTTTCTGCCCACCGGTTCTTCATGACCAACCCCAGCCTGTCGGGCCGGGGCAGTGCACTGCAACGGCAGATCCAGCGGGGCAATGCGACACCCACGCCGGCGGAATGAACGGAGCCGTTGAGGCACTTCCCCCAACCAGGGTGGGAGTGATCGACATCGGCTCGAACTCGATTCGCCTCGTCATCTTCGACGGTCTTGGCCGGGCGCCGCTGCCGATCATCAACCACAAGGCGGTCATCGGTCTCGGTGTGGACGTTGAACGTCACGGCTGGCTCGGCGAAGAAGCCTTCCGAAGGGGTATCGAGGCGGTCGATATCCTGGTGCGCCTTGCCGACAGCGTTCCCTGTGCGAATCTCTCCCTCTACGCCACGGCCGCCGTTCGCCAGGCAGCCAATGGCAGCGACTTCTGCCGGTCCGTCGAGGCAAGGACGGGACGTGCCGTGACGGTGCTGACCGGTGCCGGCGAGGCGCGGCTGTCGGCAGCCGGCGTGATCTCGGCGCTGCCGGGACTGTCCGGCGTCATCGGAGACCTCGGCGGCGGCAGTCTGGAGCTCGTTGCCGTTGAAGACGGCACCGTCAGGGAGCAGGCGACGCGCGACATCGGACCCTTGCGCCTGAAGGAACGATGGGGAGGGGATCCGGCACGCGCCTCGGCAGCGATTCGCGAGGCCCTTTGCAGCGTGACCTGGCTTGACGCCTGGAAACACCGGAGTTTTCATGCGGTGGGCGGTTCGTGGCGGGCCATCGCCCGCCTCCACATGACGCAACATCGCTATCCGCTGACCATTGTGCATGGCTACACCATGGCGCCGGCAGAGACACGGACCTTCACCGGCATGCTGGAGAAACTGAGCAACGAGACGACATCGCGTATTCGCGGGATCTCCCGGCGGCGGGCCGCCATCCTGCCCTGGGGCGCCATGGTGCTCGACCACCTGATGGATGCCCTTGAGCCACAACACGTCGTGTTTTCGGCCCAGGGTCTGAGAGAAGGACATCACTTCCGGATGCTCGATGCCACCACCCGCGAGAGCGATCCGCTGCTTGCCGCGTGCCATCAACTTGCTCTGTGGCATCGCCGGTTCGCTGATTGCTCGGCGGCTCTCGAACGCTGGGTCGCCCCCGTCATCCGTGGTCATGCCGACGTGCGCCTTGTGCGCGCCGCCTGCATCCTCGCCGACACCGGCTGGAGGGAACACCCCGAGTACCGGGCCCGGCGTTCCCTCTCCAGGGTTCTCCACATGCCCTGGTCGGTGCTCGATCACCAGGAAAGGGCCTGGCTCGCCCTGGCCCTCTTCGTGCGCTATGGCGGTGTCGAAACGGCCGATGATGCTGTGCCGTGCCGCCGCCTGCTGAAGCCGGACACGGTCGACGGGGCGGTGCTGCTCGGCAGGATGCTGCGTCTCGCCCTCGTCTTGAGTGCCGGACGCGGACCCATCCTCGATTCCACCCCCCTCGTCACCACCGCAAACGGGTTCACCCTGGAAATCCCGCGGGATGCCGCCGTCGCCTCGCCTGAACGCATCGAGCGCCTGGCCGCGGCAATCGGCCAGGCGCTCGATGTGTCCTTCACCGTCTCCCGTCAGGTTCCGGAACGGAACCCGGCGGCAGCGACGGCGGCCCGATAGCGGCCGCTCGAACCTGCCGACGAGGGCGTGGCGTCAGTCGCGGCCGGACCAGGAACCGTCGCGCACCAGATCGTCCGCCACCTCCCTGATGGCCCGTTCCATGATCGAGACCATGTCGTCGACCTGGGAGCGCGTGATGATGATGGGCGGCGAGAAAACGCACAGGTGCCACATGGGTCGCAGGATCAACCCGTACTGCTGGCATTTCTCATCGATCTTCTTGCCGACATTCAGGCTCTCGTCGAAGGCCTTCCTGGAACTCTTGTTCTCGACACACTCGATGCACCCCATGAGTCCGACACCCCGGACGTCACCCACCATGGGGAGGTCTGCCAGGGAGCGCAGCCGCTCCTGGAAGTAGTCGCCCGTGCTGCGGGCATGCCCCATGATGTCGTCGCGCTCCATGATCTCGATGTTCTTGAGCGCCGCGGCCATGGCGACCGGGTGTCCCGAATAGGTGAAACCCATGGAGAACGTCGGAGAATCGCCACCCTTGTCGATGATGTCCTGATGCATTTTCTCGGATATGGCCGTGAGGCCGGCAGGGATGTATCCGGAGGTGAATCCCTTCGCCGCGGTGATGATGTCCGGCACGATGTCGAAGACGGGCTCCGAGGAAAAGAAGTGCCCCATGCGCCCGAATCCTGTCACCACTTCGTCGGAGATATAGAGGATGCCGTACTTGCGGCAGGTCTCGAGGCACGCCTTCTGGTAACCCTTCGGCGGCACGATGACACCACCGGAAGCCAGCACCGGCTCCGCGATGAAGGCCGCCACGTTCTCCGGCCCGATCGCCTTGATCCGGTCGTCCATCTCGGTGATCAGGTGGTCGAGGAACGCACCGTCGTCCATGCCGTCCGGCTTGCGGTAGCAATTGGGGGACGAAAGATGCTCGATCCACTCCGTCACCCGCTCCATGCGCGTGTCGTTGCCAGGCTTGCCGCACAGCGAGTCGGCAAGATAGGTGCTGCCATGGTAGGCATCGTCGCGCGTGAGAATGGTCTTGCGGGACGGCTCGCCTACGACATTCCAGTAGTAGTGGACGAAGCGGACCGCGGCGTCATTCGCTGTCGAACCGCCGGTGGAATAGAAGAACCGGTTGAGATCTCCCGGTGTCAGCGTCGCCAGCTTCGCGGAAAGTTCCGCATGGGGCGGGGTCGCCATCGACCATGGCGAATAGTAGACCATGCTGCGCACCTGGTCCGAGATGGCCGTCGCCATTTCCTCGTTGCCGTATCCGAGCTGCACCGCCCACATGCCGCCGATACCGTCGATGTAGCGGTTGCCCTCGCCGTCGTAGACATAGATCCCCTCCGAATCCGCCAGGATCATGTGTTCCTCGCGGCCGAACTCGTGCCAGGGGTGCATGGCGTGGGCCTTGTCCTTGGCCATCAGGCCTTCGACATCGTACTGGAAATTGCGTCTCATTGTCTGGCGCTCCTGCGTTTGACTGCCTGCCGCGGCCATCGTCCGGGCGAGCCGCGGCGTCGAACCGCAGGATACACATCCTCGGCAGCATCGGACAAGGAGGCGATCTGACTCCCTCGCGGGATCAGGACCGGTCTCGTCTCTGCCTGCAGGCCCGTCGCCTTTCCACACGCCTGGACCTGAATCTTCGCATCAAATCCTCGAACCTGGCTGCCAGGCCGCAGTGTCGCCAACGGACGCCACATGACGGCCGGCTGATCGTCAGGCAATTGGCCTTCCAGTTCGTCGCAGCCGGGCACCGGCATGACCCGCGGCGTCACGGCGCAACGGGGCACCCGCGCGGCGGCATGTTCAACGATGGTTCCCGTCACACGGCCGCGGCAACGAAATGGTTCACGTCAGTCGATCGGCGATCCACATCTTGATCAGCGCCTGACAGCATCCAGTTGAAAGAACGGAAGCGCGCTCACCAGCATTGATCGGGCGAAACACCTGGGCTCATGTCACCGAACAGAAGTGCGGCATCGGTTGTCACCCAGCGTGGAGTCGGGTTGTCCATCCCGATCGCGCCCTTCGACACATGCCCACGTGCGCTTTGACATGTGACAAAAGGTGGGTGCCCGTTGCGCGGTCTGAAGTAGCGCTATGAAGGAAGAATTCTGGGGTTGATCGTATCCGGGGTCCTTCTGTGGAGAGGCATGCCACGGCGTGAACACAGCGATCGGGATCGCCCGCGCTTGACGAGACGGCGCGGCGTCGCTCAGGAGTGACGTGCGGGAGCGATCCGGGCGGTTCAGAACGAAATGGTGTGGGGTCCGGGGCCCGCCGTCCTTGAACGCCATGCCCTGCTTACCTAGAGTGCGCCGGTTCCAGGGGCCAAAAGGCCTGGG
>JAJEBJ010000124.1 GCA_022822575.1 Alphaproteobacteria bacterium
CGCCCCCATGGGCATTGCGGCAGGCTACATCACTCCGTTTTCCAGGCGGGTGAAGGAGGCCTGCGGGCTGCCGGTGATCGCCACCGGACGCATCAACCAGCCGCAGATCGCCGAAGGCATCCTGGCGTCAGGAGATGCGGATCTGTGCGGCATGACCCGGGCGATGATCTCGGATCCCGCCATGGCGATGAAGGCGCGTGAGCAACGTCTTGACGACATCCGTGCCTGCATCGCCTGCAACCAGGCCTGCATAGGGCATTCACACAAGGGAGTCGCCATCTCCTGTATCCAGAATCCTGTCTCCGGCCGCGAACGCCGTTACGGCACGCTATCCTCTTCCCCCGTCGCCCGGTCCGTCATGGTGGCCGGCGGCGGCCCGGCCGGGCTCAAGGCAGCGGCGGTTGCCGCGGCGCGAGGGCACCGGGTCACGTTGTACGAGGCAGGAGACATGACGGGAGGGCAGGCGCGTCAAGCCTCCATGCTTCCCGGACGCCAGGAGTTCGGCGGTCTGGTGCAGAATCTCGAACACGAAGTCCGCAGCGCCGGCGCGGAGATCCGGACCGGATCCACGGTGACCCTTCGCCTTGTCGAGGAATGCGATCCCGATGCCGTCATCGTGGCTACCGGCGCCCGGCCGTGGACGCCGCCGGTCGAGGGCGAGGCGCACGTCATGGAGGCCATGGCACTGCTTGACGGAGCCAACGTCGGGCACTCCGTCGTGATCGCCGACGGGCGCGCCGACTGGACCGGCCTGGGGCTGGCGGAGAGACTGGCCGAGGCGGGCCACAGGGTGCGTCTCGTGGTCAATGGCGCCATGGCGGGCGAACTCCTCCAGCTCTATGTCCGCAACCACCATGTCGGGCGGGTTCGCAGGCTGGGCGTTGACATCATCACCCATGCACGCCTCTTCGGCGCCGACGACCACGTGGCCTACTTCCAGGACACGCTGACGGGTGAGGCGATCATCCTCGAGGAGATGGATTCCCTGGTGCTGTCGCAGGGTCATGAGCCACACGACGATCTCGGGCTTGCCCTCGAGGCCGCCGGCCGGACCTTCATGCGCGTCGGCGACTGCCTCGCCCCGAGAAGCGCCGAAGAGGCGGTTCTCGAGGGCTTCGAGGCCGCCTGGAGGCTGTGATGCCGGCATCTTCGGGCATGGGCGCCGGTGATGCCGTGGCGCGTGTTCTCGAACAGGCTGGTGTCGTCACGGTCTTCGGGGTCATCGGAGGTTCGATGCTCGAACTCCTCGATGCGCTCCACGATTCTCCCATTTCCTACATCGGTGCCCGCGACGAACGCGCCGCCGGACACATGGCGGATGCCGCGGCACGCCTGACCGGCGGACCGGGTGTGGTGCTCGGCGCCCAGGCCGGACCCGGCGTTGCCAACCTGGCGACGGCCCTTGCGGAGGCCCATCTCGCCTATTCTCCCGTGGTGGCCATCGCCGGGGCCATTTCGCGCAGCCAGTCAGGGCGCGACACATTCCAGGAGATTGACCAGGAGGCGCTCCTGGCGCCGGTCACCAAGCGCTCGATCCGGGTGCCGCACGCCGACCGGCTCTGTGAACTCCTGAACGAGGCATTGCGTGTCGCCATGAGCGGAAGGCGCGGGCCTGTTGTTCTCCACGTGCCGCGGGACATATTCGCGTCGTTGGTTCCAGGAGACCTGCCGCGACCTTCCGGGCCCATCGCGGCAGGGGCGCCGGCGGATCAACACATCGAACAGGTGAAGGAGTTGCTTGCCGTTTCCGAGCGGCCGGTGATCGTGGCCGGTGGCGGATTGAAGTGGGCGAGGGGATCGGCTGACCTCGATCGCCTTGCCCGCGCACTCGACATCCCCGTCGTCGCCGCGACCGGCCATCACGACGTGCTGGCGACGGATCACTCCTTGCTGGCGGGTCAGGCAGGCCCGCGCGGCAACCGTCTTGCCTCCAGGCTCACACGCGAGGCCGATTTCATCCTGGCGCTCGGAACCCGCCTTGGATTCAATTCGACCTTTCACAGCGCCGACTACGTCAACCCGCAGGCGGCCATCGTGCAGGTGGATATTGATGCCATCGCGATCGGGCGCCATTTTCCGGTGACACTGGGCATCCTCGCCGATGCCGGTGAGGCGGCCCGAGCCTTGCTGGCGGCTGCTCCGCCCGCACCGCCTTGGAATGCCTGGACAAGGGCCTTTCATGACGAGAAACGACTTATCGAGGCCGAGCGCGAAAACGAGGCTCGGCAGACAGGCCTGCCCCTCTCGCCGGCGAGGGTCTTCGGCGAGATTCGCGAGGTTCTTCCCCGGAATGCGATCGTCACCCTCGATACGGGCGCCGTCTGCCTGCAGGCCGCCGATCGCCTCAAGTTCGGCCGCTGCCCGGGCCTCGTGACACCGCTGGATTTCGGCCTCGTCGGTTTCGGCTATGCCGCCGCCCTGGGAGCACAGGCTGCAGCGCCCGGGTCCCCGGTGATCGCGATCATGGGCGATGGTGGATTCGGTCTGACCATGATCGAGTTGACGACAGCCGTGCAGCACAATCTTCCGGTCGTCGCCGTCGTTCTCGACAACCGCGCCTGGGGTGCGGAGAAGGCCTACCAGCGGGACTTCTTCGGCGGGCGCTACGTTGGAGCGGATCTCCTCAATCCGCCCTTTGCCGACTACGCCCGGCTGCTTGGCGCCGGAGGCTGGCGTGTCAGCCAGCCAGGGGAGACGGCCAAGGCTCTCGCAAGCGCACTCGGCACGGGGAAGCCGGCCGTCATCCATGTCGACGTCGATCCCGATGCCATCCAGAGCCTGAGGAAGGACCTCTTCACGAAGCGCTGATGTTCTGGCGTTTCGCAGCGAAATGCCCGCTGTTGTTTCCGGCACGAGTCACGAGACGTCGGTGAAGAAAGGCACTTCCTGTCAGGCCAGGCACCGTCCTCCGTGCGATGATGGGCTCATGCGTCCCGTCACTGCAGAATCCTGTTACTGTCGTCTGGTCCGGGCACTCGAAACCGTGGCTGGCCGTCTCGATCATCCCTGGACGGTCGAGGAGGTGGCCGCGGAAACGAGGTTTTCGCGCTTCCACTGCCAGCGCGTGTTCAGGGCCATGACCGGGGAAACGATTGCCAGTCTGATACGGCGTCTGCGCCTGGAGCGTGCAGCCTGGCGCCTTCGACACGAGCCGATCGACGTCATCGAGGTCGCGCTGGATGCGGGCTACAACTCGCCGGAAGCCTTCTCCAGGGCGTTCCGTCGCGGCTGCGGGATGAGCCCCAGCCGGTACCGCACCGCATGGCCGCTTCCACAGTTCGCCGGTTCGGAGGCGCGGGTCAGGTACGAGCCCTGTGAGGGACGTCTTGAGTTTGATCTGCCAAAAGGAGACATCAACATGGAAGTCCGTATCGATACCCTCGCAGCAATCGAGATTGCCCGTATCCGTCATGTCGGTCCCTACAACGAAGTGGGGCCATCATTCGAGCGCCTGTTCGGGTGGGCGGCCAGTATCGGCGCTGAAGTTGGCCGTGTCCTCACCCTCTCCTACGACGACCCCGACGACGTCAGGGCCGAGAACCTGCGTTCGGACGCCTGCCTCGAGACGCGCACCGACGCCTCGCCGCCGCCCGGCATCACGCTCGACACGATCGAGGCGGGGCGCTACGCCATCTACACCCACCGCGGTCCCTATGACGGCATTGCGGAGGCCTACCAGCTCCTCTTCTGGCGATGGTTGCCGCAGAGCGGCGAGGACATTGACGATCGGCCGCACATGGAAATCTACCGCAACTCGCCTGTCGATACCCCGCCCGGTGACCTGCTGACCGACCTGTGTCTTCCATTGAGGACGACGGCCGGCTCCTGGGCGAATCGAGCCCGGGGATCCCCTTTGGGGCCGTCGGGGGCGGTGAACCTGGGAAGCTGAGATGTGTCTGAAGCCATTCGGGCAGCGACGATTCACGAGGCGGGGTCGCCAGGACGCTTGCGGCGGTGACTCGAATCAGGAGGCGCTGGCGGCCGCCGAGTGGTCGGCCCGGCGTCCGAAGTCCGCACCCGACGTGCGACCAGCGCCTGCGGGACAGTTGAAACAGAAGAGGCCGCCGGACGAGTTCACCGGCTGCGAAGGAGATCGTCGATGGCTCTGAGATCACTGTCGATGCGCAGACCGCCGAACCTGATGGCGCAGGCCTTGAAGGGGAGCGTGTTGTCCCAGTTCGATTTCGGGATGGCCAGTCCTTCGGCGGACCGTCCGGTCCTGCGAGGTCAAGCGCTACGTCAGGGACAGGATCGTCGTCGAGGACGACTGCCTCCTTGTTGACAAAGGTGTCAGACTGCCATGGAATGCCGGGTCAGCCGTGGCGAACGGAGGGCAGGCGCGGCTGAACGCAAGAGGGGGGCGCGGTCGATTGTTTGACACCGCACGATACGATACCAATGGCTTCGAGACCGCCTGCCTGGATGTGGGGCCGGCAGAAGCGCCGGCAGTCATGTTGAGTCACAGCCATTTCAGTGACCATCGCATGTGGCGGCCCCAGATCGACGTGCTTGCCGAACGCTACCGGGTTGTCGCCTACGACACCCGTGGCCACGGTGCGAGCGGTGTTCCGAAGGGCCCTTACAGTCTCGACGATTTGGCCGGTGACGCGCTTGCACTGATCGACGCGCTGCAACTTGATGCTGTTCACTTCGCCGGACTGTCGATGGGCGGCATGATCGGCATGACTCTTGCGCTGAAGGCGCCCGGGCGCGTCAGATCGCTGCTGCTCTGCGATACCGCCGCCGAGATGCCGGCCGGCGTCTGGGACGAGCGAATTGCGACGGCACGCACGCAGGGCGTCCGGCCATTGCTTGAGTCGACGATGTCCCGTTGGTTCACGCCTGCATTCCGCAACGCGTCTCCTGATACGGTGGCATGGATCCGTCGCATTGCATCTGGTACCGTAACTGAGGGATATCTTGGCTGCGCCGAGGCCATCAAGGCGATGCGCTTGGTGCCCCATCTTGACGCTATCTGCGTTCCCACCCGGGTGATCGTAGGCGCCGACGATCCAGCGACACCGGTGGCTGCCGCACAAGTGCTCGCGAGCAGTATCCCGGGCGCTGATCTGGTCGTGATCGACAATGCCGCCCATCTGGCGAATCTCGAACAACCAGCTTCGTTCACCGACGCGATGCTGGTATTTCTCGACAAGCACGCGACGACCACCACGCGCGCCGAGGGCGCTTTGGCGTCATCTCGCCCGGCTTAACAGGCCAATGGTGGATTGCAGTAGTCCGATATCAACCGGAGGAAGAAAGAATGTTGGATTTCAAGGCTCGAAAGTTCCTGGTTCAGGAGGCGCTGGAGTTCGCGGAGTGGAGCCGGCGCGATCTCTTGAAGGCCAGCGCCGCGGCGGGCGCCGTGGTCGCCGGCACGGCCCTGGCGGGCGACATCACCGGCGCCAGTGCACAGGACAAGAAGGTCCGTGTGGGTATTCCGTTGACCTACGGCCCATTCAACCAACCCTGGCGTCGAGGATGCTGGCAACTCGTGAAGACAGTCCTCGACATGGGTGGTGAGCCGGTCACGATTCGAGGTGAGCCGACCAAGGCGAGTGAGCAGGAAGCTGAACGCGCGCTTCTCGACCGCGATATCGACGTGCTGTGCATGGGAATCTATTCACTGGAGCCGGAGACCGAGTACATCGCCGACGAAGCCCATGCGCGTGGCATCCCGACGGTGGGCTTCGCCGTGCCCGTCAAGAATTCACCTGCCGTGGTCGAAGACACTTGGGCGACGGCGACGACGCTGGGATACTACGTCCAGAACGTTCTCCAGCGCGGAGGTACGCTGGTGCAGACAGCCGAGGACAAGGGCTTCTACACGCCCTTCGACATGGAGGCCGACATGCTCGACCTCATGACGAAGTATGAGCCCCGCATGGATATGTTGCCTTTCATGCCCGGCAGTGTCTCCACTCAGGACCAGATCTCCAAGGGGCGCGAGAACGCCTTGGCGTTGCTGCAGTCCAACCCGGAGCCGGGCTCCGTCAGTGGCCTTATCTCGTGGTGGTGGCCGCTGACGATCGGTGCTGGTCAGGCCATGCAGCAGATGGGCCGAGACGACCTGCGACTCTTCAACCACTACTTCTCGGACCAGCTCCTGGGCGAAATGGCGGCGAACACCTATCCAATCGAGTTCTCCACCGATGTTCCTTGGCATACACTGGGCCAGAAAACCGCTGAGCTCGCCATGGCCATGGGTGCTGGCGAGACAGTCGAGCCACACCAGTATCGTGTGCCGGTGACCGCCATACTCCAGGAAGAGGCCGAGGCTGCGCTGGCCGAAGTCCAGGAAATGGATCGCCAGGCAATCGCGCTGCTGGGCGAGTACGGCGGCTAGTCTTCGTGCGACGACTTCCCTCCAGGGCGGAACGGCTTCTCATGGGCCGTTTCGCCCCGGAAGGCATGCTGGGCAGACCGTCGGGCAACGTTGGCGACCGCACGTGCGGGGAGTGTGGCGTAGCCGGCAATCTGACGTGGGTGGCGGCGCCATAGGTCGGATATCGATGGTCGGGGTTCGGGTGTTTGCAACGGGGCCCCGTTCGGCTCAGAATCAGGGTTTGCGATAGCTGTCATGGAAGGTGAGAAAATGGTCGGACCTGTCGATGAGTCCGCTGCAGCGCCAGAGGACGCGTCGGCCTCCGCTCCGGCGTCGGGGGAGCCGCTTTGGTTGCGCCTGTTGCGGCAGTGGGGGACCATCGCCGTCATCGTGCTGACGGCAGTCGGCTTCTCCTTTGCGACTCCCTATTTTCTCACGTTCTCGAACTTCAACAATATTCTCTTCTCCATGATCGTGCCGTGCCTGGTATCGATCGGGCTGACCTATGTGGTGATCGCCGGCAGCTTTGATCTCTCTGTTGGCCTGTGCGTGACCACGACATCGATTGTCTGCGCCTTCCTGATCCCACTGGTCGGGCCATGGCCCGCGATCATGCTCTCCTTGTTGGTCGCCATCCTGATCGGATCGGTCAACGGCGTGCTGGTCACCTACGGACGGTTGTCGGGAATCGTGGTCACGCTGGGGATGATGTTCGTGCTCGGCGGCATCAACATCTATCTGACGGGCGGCTACCAGGTTGCGGTCGACTATACGGAACAGGCGTTCCGCTATATCGGGCAGGGCCGGATCCAGTTGACGGACGACCGCAGTATGGCGATCGGAGTGCCCGTCGTGATTTTGGCGGTGATCTTCATCCTTCATCTGGTCCTTTCGGGCAAGACGCGGGCCGGATACTACATCCGGGCGGTTGGCGACAATGCGATGGCGGCGTTCTATTCGGGCATTCCTGTCTATCGCTGGGTGATCGTCGCTTTCGTTCTTTCTTCGCTCACTGCCGGGATTGGCGGCGTACTGTTGACCTCAATCTCGTCCTCGGCGCAACCGGTGGGCGGCGAGGGGTATCTGCTTGGCGCGTTCGCGGCGGTGTTCATGGGCGCGACGGTGCTCGGCAAGGGCAAGCCCCATGTTCTGGGCACCTTGCTCGGCGTGTTCTTCATCTACATGGTGAACTCGGGCATGAATATGGTGGGGTTCCCCTTTGCGGCCCGCCAGCTTTTTGCCGGATGCATCCTGATTCTTGCGGTCGGCGCCAATGCCATGCTGAACCGCGAGGAGATTCACCTGAAATTTATCTAGGGTGACGGCCATGGCAGCGAGCAAGACAGAGGCCGACTGCGACAAGGTTCTCGTCGATATCAATGGCCTGGAGAAGCAGTTCTCCGGCACCAAGGCATTGGACGGCGTCTCGATCAGGTTCCGTCGTGGCGAGGTGCATGGATTGCTGGGCGAGAACGGCGCAGGTAAGTCGACCCTCATCAAGATCCTCACCGGGGTCTACGCGCCGACCGCCGGACACATCGCGCTGGATGGCGAGCCGGTTCGCATCGACAGCCCGTTGGCGGCGCACAAACTGGGATTCGGCGCCGTATACCAGGATGCTGAGGTGATCAGCAGTTTCACCGTGGGGCAGAATGTCCTGCTGGGCAACGAGCCTGGCGGGGCCCTCGTTGATCAACGCAGGATTCACGCCGAAGCCCGAGGCATCCTCGAACGGATGGGAATCGACCTCGACGTGCGCCGTCCGGCGGCGGATCTCTCGGCGGCCGAGATGCAGCTCGTCACGCTCGCGACTCTCTTTCAGCGCCAGTACAAGCTGATCGTGCTCGATGAGCCGACGGCGCGACTGTCGGCATCGGAAGTCGAAATCCTGTTCGGGTTGATAGAGAGGTTCCGGGATCAGGGAATCACGATCATCTACATCTCGCACCGGCTGGGCGAGGTCAAGCGTATCTGCGATCGTATCACGATCCTGCGCGGCGGCGTCGTGTCGGCGACTCTCGAACGAGACGAGATCACCGAAGAGCGTGTGACCGAGCTCATGGTTGCCAGGAGTCGTGCGGACCTGAAGATCGAGAATCCGGGATTGGCAACGGATCGTTCCCTGCTTGAGGTCGAGAACCTGCGCACGGACCATCTTGAGCCGCTGTCATTCTCGGTGCGGGCCGGCGAAATCCTCGGTATCACCGGCCCGGTCGGTGGTGGAATGGAGCAGATTGGCCGTGCGTTGGGGGGCGTGGTGCAACATGAGGGCTCCATCCGCATTGACGGTGAAAGCGTCTCCACCCGAAATCCCCGTGCATCGCGCGGGGCCGGGATCGCGGTCGTGCCGGAGGACCGGCGTCGACAGGCACTGTTTCCAGAGCTCAGCCTGGCAGACAATGTGTCGTTGCCGGTGCTGGGCCAGCTCAGCCGCTTCGGGCTGATTGGAGGCCAGCTCAAGTTGCGCTACGCTAGGGAAATTGCGGATCGCCTTTCAGTCAGCCCCTCCATGCCCGGCCGATTGGTCAAGTTCTTTTCTGGCGGCAATCAGCAAAAGGCGGTG
>JAJEBJ010000465.1 GCA_022822575.1 Alphaproteobacteria bacterium
CAACGCCCGGGAGGCGGAACTGATGTCCCGTCACCTGGAGTCGGGTAGCGTGGAGAACACGATCGTCGTCAACACCTGCGCCGTGACTGCCGAAGCCGAGCGTCAGGCTCGCCAGATGGTGCGCCGGCTGCGCCGCGAGAATCCGTCGGCTACCATCGTCGCCACCGGCTGTGCCAGCGAAATTGACCGCCAGGCGTCGGCCGCCATGCCGGAAATCGACCGTATCGTGGCCAACGGCATCAAGACCCGACGCGAGACTTGGACCACGGCGCCGGCCTCACGGCAGACCGTTGCCCCGGCAGCGAGGGCCCGCACCCCCGTCGAGGTGCAGAACGGTTGTGATCATCACTGCACGTTCTGCATCATCCCTCGCGGCCGCGGCCCTTCGAGAAGCCGCCAGATGGACGATGTCATCAACGATGTTCGCGACATCGTCTCGTCCGGGTGCAACGAAGTAGTGCTGACCGGCGTCGACATCACGGCATGGGGTCAGGACCTCCCGGATCGACCCGGCCTCGGTGACCTTGTTTTTGCCATCCTCGCCGGCGTACCCGAACTGCCCCGTCTCAGGCTGACCAGCCTGGATGTCGCGGAGGTCGACGAAGCACTCCTCGACGCCATCGCCTCCGAGGAGCGCCTCATGCCGCATCTCCACCTGTCACTTCAGGCGGGTGATCCCATGATTCTCAAGCGCATGAGGCGGCGGCATACACCGCAGGATGCTGTCCGCTTCTGCCGAAATGTGCGCCGGCTGCGTCCGGATATCGTGTTCGGTGCCGATCTGATAGCCGGATTCCCCACCGAATCGGAGGACATGTTTGCCAACACCCTGGACCACGTGGACGACTGCGGCCTGACATGGCTCCATGTCTTCCCCTATTCCGAGCGGCCCGGAACTCCTGCAGCCAGGATGCCGTCTCTTCCGCGCCACGTGAGAAAGGAGCGTGCGGCGAGGCTGCGCCAGGCTGGTGCGGCGGCCGCTGCCTCCTGTCTTGATTCCCTTGTTGGCTCCACCTCTGCCGTTCTCGTGGAAGCCCCGGGGAGAGGCCGCACGGAACACTACGCCCCGGTGGCGACGCGCGCGGACCTCGCGACGGGCAGCATCCACCAGCTCGTCCTCGCCGGCCGCGACGGTGACCGGCTTCTCTCGGGACCGGCCCCTTGAGCAGTGATGGCTGGTTTGCCCGGCTGCGTGCCGGGCTCACGCGCTCCTCGGACAGATTGAGGGATTCGATCGGTGCGATCGTCAACTCAAGGAAACTCGACAGCACCGCCCTGGGGGAACTCGAGGACGCGCTGATCGAAAGCGACATCGGTGTGACCACGGCAGCTACCCTGGTGGCGGAACTGTCTCGCTTGCGGTTCAACCGGCAGGTGACCGATGAGGACGTGCGCGGCGACCTTGCCGAACACATTGCCCGCATTCTCGAGCCGCTTGCCGTGCCTCTGCGCCCCGACCCCGCCAATCGACCCCATGTCGTCCTCGTGATGGGAGTCAACGGGACAGGCAAGACCACGACGATCGGCAAACTCGCGCAGCATCACCGGGAGAAGGGTCTCGAGGTTGTGCTGGCCGCCGGCGACACCTTTCGGGCGGCAGCCATCGAACAGCTCGGGATCTGGGGTCGGCGGACCGGCGCCAACGTGGTCAGTGGCAAGGAGGGAGGCGATCCCGCAGCCCTTGCCTATACGGCCTACCAAACGGCGCAATCTCACAACGCAGACCTCCTTCTCGTCGACACGGCAGGCCGTCTCCACAACAAGCGCCATCTGATGGACGAGCTGGTCAAGATCCGGCGGGTTCTGGGCAAGCTGGATTCCGAAGCTCCACACGACCGGGTTCTCGTCGTCGATGCGACCACAGGCCAGAACGCCCACTCCCAGGTCGAGACCTTCCGTGAAGCGTGCGATATCACCGGACTGATCGTCACCAAGCTCGATGGTTCGGCGCGGGGCGGTGTCGTCGTTGGCCTCGGTGAACGATTCCAGCTTCCCCTGCACGCCATCGGCGTCGGCGAGGGAGCCGATGATCTCAAGCCCTTCGAGGCGCGGGAGTACGCCCGCTCCCTCATGGGGCTTTCCTGACCACCCCGGGACTGCTATTCGTCAGCCCCCATTCAACCGGATACGGCGCACATGACAACACCGGTGCTGTCTGAAGACGAGCGGGACTCCCGTGACAAGACTGCCGCAGCGGCGAAGATCCTCTTCGACTCCCGCCTGATCCTGCTCTTCGGCGAGGTCAACGAAAAGGTGGCACGCGAGACGACCGCGCAGCTCCTGGCGCTGAGCGAGACCTCGCATGAACCCATCCGCCTGGTGATCAGTTCACCGGGAGGTCACGTCGAGTCGGGTGATGCCATTCACGACATGATCCGCTTCATCGGCGCTCCCGTGACAGTCATCGGAACCGGCTGGGTGGCCAGCGCGGGCGTCCATATCTACCTCGCCGCAGCAAAGGAAAGGCGCTACTGCACGCCCAACACCCGGTTCCTGCTTCACCAGCCCATGGGCGGCATCGGTGGCAGTGCCGTCGACATGGAAATCGAGGCCCGGGAGATCCTGAAGATGCGCGACCGTCTCAACCGCGTCATTGCCAGCGAGACGGGACAGTCGCTCGAGCAGGTGGCACGTGACACGGACCGCAACCACTGGCTCAGTCCGGAAGAGGCCCGCGATTACGGTATTGTCAGCCACATCGTGTCAGGAATCGACGACATCAACGTGTGTTGACGTGTGTTGACGTGTTCCCTGGCAACCGATGTAGCGCGCCGGTTCGAACGGGCCGGCCCACAGTGAACGAATCACCCTGAAGCTTGCCGCCTTGACGTGCGCGACGATCAGCGCTGCCGGCGGCAACGACGTTCCCGGTCGCCGATCTACCGGGATGCCGTGTCCGGCGAACTGGAATCGCTGACCTCCCAGTGGGCCTTTCCGCCATCGACGAGACGGAACAGCGGATGGATCCGCCGCTCAATTGTCTCATTCCACGCCCGCCAGGCAGGGGAACGGCGCGCCAGCTTCGCCATGAGATGACGCCACTCGAAGTCGACCTGGCCCCGGGGCACATCCATCACGAACTTGGCTGCGCCGCTTTCAATTCTGGTGCCGTCGAACCGATATCCCCGTCGCACCGCCTCGGCGTGGACAGCCCACAGATAGGTTCCGATCACAGCCAACGGCTCGGCCGCGTCGCGGAACCGGATCAGCTGGGCATGATGGCGATACCCCCTGGTCCTGCCAGCCAGGACGGCCTGGGCAAGAAGACCCTCACGCCACAGGGCCACCAGACCGTTCGTATCGAGATGCCCCGGGTGAAGGCTCCACAGACGCATGCCCGCTCCCTATGCCGGAAGGGCATGGGTTGAGCGTCCGGCAGACTTCCGGGGCGGGACAGGCACGTCGGAGAACTCAGTTGCCGTCCGGGGGACCAGCACGGCATCGACAGCCCTGACGAAGTCTTCACCGACTATGAGCGGATTGACGTCCATCTCGGCAATGACGTCCTTCAGCGCGTGGCAGACGGCGGAAAACCGGCTGAGCATGACCGAGAGAAGGGCAATGTCGCAGGGCGGCCGGGAACGCACGCCTTCAAGCAGGCGCCGGATCCTGAGCCCGTCGATGAGACGGCGGGCCTCACCGACACCAAAGGGCGCGAGCGATGAGGCCCGGTCTTCAAGCAGTTCCACCAGGGTGCCTCCGGCGCTCACCATCACCACGGGCCCCCACTGGGGATCATTCACCATGCCGAATGCCACTTCGGTTTCACCCCGGACCATTTCGGCAACACACATGTCCGGTCCAAGCGACATCAGGGACGTGACGGCATTGCGCAACGCTGCCTCGTCCTGAAGATCGAGATGAACGCCACCGCTGTCGGACTTGTGAAGGAGTCCGGGCACCGCCGTCTTCAGCACCACGGGGTATCCGATGTCACGAGCCATCTTCGCGGCGTCATCAGGGGAGCGGCATAGCCGGTTCGCCGCTACCGGAATGCCGAATGCACCAAGCATGGCGAGAACTTCGGTTTCGCCAGGAGCGTCATTCCGGGAAAGACGTTCCTTCCAGAGCCGGACAAGGTCCGGATCCATGGCCGGCGCCGTTCCACCGTCCACTGTCCGTCGATCGCGGTACGCGAAGGCACACTTCACGCCCGTGAGAAGCGGCTTCACACCGTTGATCACCGGAACGCCGCTGTCGAGCATGTCGCTGGCGAAGGATCCGTTGTCGGCAGCGCCGAGGGAACTGGTGAGAATGTAGGGTTTGTCCGAGTCACGGCCGATCCGCTGCGCCGCCTCACCGATCTCCGGCAGGCCCTCCTGGCGGTCCGTGCGGAAGTACTCGTGGGCAAGGATCGCAACTCCGGGGTCCCGTTCGAGAATGCCGGCGCACTGTCCGATCACGGTTCCGAGGCGTTCGTCGAACGGGCCCGCGGCGTCGAGAGGATTGACCGCCTCGAGCCCGATACCGAGACGCGAATCGAGAGCACTGACGGTCGCCCTGGACAACGGTGCGAACTCAATTTCCATGTCACTGGCGAGATCGATCAGCTGTTCGCGCAATCCTCCCGAATCGAGAATCGCGGCAAACCCACCCACGCCCACGGTCTTTCCCAGAGCGAAGATCTGGGCTGCGGCCATGAGGCCGTCGAGATCGTCCGTGCGCAACACGCCGTAATGGCGGCACACCGCATCGAATGCCGTGTCGTCACCGACAAGGGCCCCTGAGTGGGTCTGGGCAAGCCTGGCGCTTTCCGGCGTTCTTCCGACCTTCGTCACCACCACGGGGATGTCCCGGTCGCGCGCCTTGGCGACGGCCCGCACAAAGGCGTCAGGATCACGGATCGCCTCGGCAAAGAGTGCCAGAACTCGGGTTGTTGGCTGCTCCAGGGCGTAGTCCATGTAGTCCGCGAGCGATGCGTTGATCTCCTGTCCCTGGGACACCAGAAGGTTGAAGCGAAACCGGCGTGACTCGTTGGCCAGCAGGCCGAACACCGATCCCGAGTGACACAGGGCCGCTATGTTGCCGGGCCTGGTATCGAAGGGCTCCTGAAAGCTCGCGAAGGTCCGGGCCTCAAAGTTGTAGAATCCCATGCCGTTGCCACCACAAACCGGAACGCCCGCCTCGCGGGCCATCGCCTTCAGGCGCTCGAGAAGGCGGGGTTCCCGGTCGTCTTCGAGGAGACAGGCGTCGAAGATGACCATGGCACGGGCTCCGGCGCGGATCGCCTCCCGCATGACCCCTTCCATGCGATGCGCGGCCACCGACAGGATGGCAAGATCGACAGGCCCGGGAAGATCCGCCAGGGAGGCCACGGCCTCGATGCCCTCGACGGCGGAATGTCTCGGGTTCACCACGGCAAGACTGCCGGGGTAGCCGCCCGTGAGAAGGCTTCTTGTCATGAGGTTTCCGACAGAGCCGGACCGTGGCGATCCGCCGACAAGGGCAATGGATCGGGGCGCAAGCAGGGGCGCAAGCCAGTGGGTGCGTGCCGACATCGAGAACCCCTCGCCTTCACAGCCGGCAAATCATGGTGCGGTCATGGAGCGTGTCAAGGCAGATCCGGCATCTTGCAGGAGGGCGCGCGCAGGCGTTAACTGATGGTGCGACTGATTCGGAACCGCGGGAGCAATCCATGACCTTGCCTGTTGAAGACAGCGTGAGCCAGGGCGTGACTGTCCACCGGGAGGACGGCGTGCTGCTCGTCACCCTTGATCGTCCTCCGGCCAACGCCATCGACAACGCGACCAGCCGCAGGATGGGAGAGGTGTTTCTCGGATTTCGTGACGATCCCGATCTCAGGGTGGCCATCCTCACCGGTGGCGGCGAGAAGTTCTTCTCGGCCGGCTGGGACCTCAAGGCCGCATCGGCCGAACTCGAAGTGCTTGAGGAGGATTACGGACCTGGCGGGTTCGGCGGCATGCAGGACCTGCTTGATCTCAACAAGCCCATCATCAGCGCGGTCAACGGCATCTGTTGCGGTGGCGGGCTCGAAGTCGCCCTCGACGCCGACATCCTCATCGCTGCCGAACACGCCACATTCGCGCTCCCCGAAATCACCGTCGGCACCTATGCGCCGGCGGCCTGTATCGCCCTCCCCAAGCGCATTCCCTATCACATCGCCATGGAACTCCTGCTCACCGGCAGGTGGTTCGATGCCGCCGAAGCTCACCGCTGGGGTCTGGTCAATCGCGTGGTGCCCTCAGCGGACCTCATGGATGAAGCCTGGAAACTGGCGCGGCTCCTTGCCGACGGGCCACCCCTTGTCCAGGCAGCCACCAAGGAAATCGTGCGCGACGCAGAGGACAAGAAGTTCCAGGACGCTCTCAACAAGGTCAACAGACGGCAGTACCGCACCGTCGAGACCATGATCCCCAGCGAGGACCGCAAGGAGGGTCCGCGCGCCTTCCAGGAGAAGCGCAAACCGGTCTGGAAGGGGCGCTGACCGGGATCTCCGTCTCGGGAGATGTGACAAGAGTGACGCGCGACCCGCGATACGACATTCTCTTCGAGCCGGTGCGCATCGGCCCCGTCGTGGCGCGCAACAGGTTCTACCAGGTTCCCCACTGCAACGGCGCCGGCATCCAGTTTCCCCACGGACAAGCCGCCATGCGCGGCATGAAGGCCGAGGGCGGTTGGGCAGTGGTGAACACCGAGTGGTGTTCGATCCACCCGTCCATGGACATTCCGCCGGCCCAGAGCACGAGGCTGTGGAGCCGGGAGGATGTGCGCGTTCACGCCCTGATGGTGGAGGCCGTCCATCGCCACGGCGCGCTGGCCGGGTGCGAACTCGCCCACGCAGGTCTCACGTCACACAATTCCTACAGCCGGCTGCCGGCCATGGGGCCATCTGCCCGTCCCATGCCTCCCCGGGACTTTCCCGGTCAAGGCCGGTCCATGACGCGGGACGACATTCGCAACGTCCGGCGCTGGCACCGCGAGGGTGTCAGGCGTGCCCTCGAGGCAGGGTTCGACCTTGTCTACGTCTACGCCAGTCACGGCATCACGGTCTTCACGGACTTCCTGTCGCCGCGAATCAACCGGCGCACAGATGAATACGGGGGGTGTTTCGAGAATCGCCTGCGCCTGTTACGCGAGACCCTTGAGGACGTCATGGAAGAGGCGCAGGGACGCTGTGCCGTGGCCCTGCGCTTCGGCGTCGACGAAAAGGACGGACCGGTCCACCTGGGAGAGGAAGAGTGCCGGGCCGTCGTCGAGAGCCTGGCCGAGGTTCCCGATCTGTGGGATGTGAACGTGGGCGGGCCGAACGACATGCTGACCTCCCGATTCCGCAAGGAGGGCTGGCAGGAACCTTCCATGGCCTTTGTCAAGACACTCACCTCCAGACCTGTGGTGGGTGTCGGCCGTTTCACCAGTCCGGACACGATGGCGGCCATGGTCAGGCGTGGCGTTGTCGACTTCATCGGCGCAGCCCGACCATCGATCGCCGACCCTTTCCTGCCCCGCAAGATCGAGGAAGGCCGTATCGACGACATTCGCGAATGCATCGGCTGCAACGTGTGCCTGGCCTCCAACATGATGTCCGTACCCATACGCTGCACGCAGAATCCCACAATGTCGGAAGAATGGCGCCGTGGATGGCACCCCGAACGGCTGCCCCGGCGCGGCAGCGGGGCACGCGTCCTTGTCATCGGAGCCGGGCCGGCCGGTCTCGAGGCGGCAAGGGCCGCCGGAGAGCGGGGTTACGAGGTGACGTTGGCCGAGGCAGGCTCGGAGCCGGGTGGCCATCTCAATCGAATGGCACGGCTGCCCGGACTCGAGGAATGGATCCGGGTGCGCGATTGGCGCGTCAGCCAGATCGACCGATTGAACAATGTCGAGGTGTACCGGGAGAGCAGACTCGACGCATCAGACGTGACGGACTGGGGCTTCGGGCACGTGATTGTCGCCACCGGATCGCACTGGCGCCGCGACGGAGTGGGGCACACCAACATCGATCCGATCCAGGGATACGCTTGCGAGCACGTCCTCAGCCCCGACGATGTTTCAGGTGACATCTCGGTCCGTTCGCCGGTGGTGATCTTCGATGACGATTCCTACGTCATGGGGGGAGCACTGGCAGAGAAACTCGCCTGCGATGGACACCGCGTCCTTCTTGTCGCCACCGGGGCCATGGTTTCGCCCTGGAGCAGTCTCGTGATCGACCAGGCGGACATTCATCGCCGCCTGGTCTCGTGCGGCGTGGAGGTTCTTCTCAACCACAATCTCCTGGCCATCCAGGAAGACTCGGTGAGACTGGCCGGAATGTTCGGTGAACCCCCATTCACCCGGCGGGCAGCGAGCGTCGTGCTGGTGACGATGCGCACCCCGCAGACAGAGCTGGCCCGCAGCCTCTCCGGCGCCATGGAGGGAGGCGACATCCGAAGCCTCACGTCCGTGGGCGACTGCCGTGTTCCGGGGCTCATTTCCGA
>JAJEBJ010000171.1 GCA_022822575.1 Alphaproteobacteria bacterium
GAAGCCGCTGACCGTCCAAGTCGACCTTTCCTTGCCATCTCAAAGGCCTTGGCCAAGAGGTACACTTAGGCGCCCGTGCGCGGACCCGAGTGCGCATGGCCGCGCAGGCGAAAAATCGCCGTCAGATGAAACACTGTTGACAACAAATCATTTGCCAACGATATTGTTGCCAACTGATTTGTTGGGAAGTGCGCAGTGATCAGAAAAGGCGGAAGCAACTGGGTCGACGGAGACCGGTTCTTCGACCGGGTGGTCGAACTCGACGCGCTCGAGGAGCGCGTTCGCGAGGGAACCCACACGCTGCTCACTGCGCAGCGCCGCATGGGCAAGACGAGCCTCGTGCGGGAGCTCCTCCGCCGGCTGGCGGAGTCCGGCGAGTTCGACACGGTGTTCGTCGATCTGGAGGCCGCGATGGACCCGGCCGACGCGGTCGCGGAAATCGGGGTGCAGGCGAGGCCGCTGGGCGGCGCCTGGGACCGGATCAAAGGCAGTTTCGCGAATGTCCTGCGTGAGGCCGGCGACCGTTTCGAGGAGCTTGCAGTCGCGGACATGAGGGTCAGGCTGCGGGCGGGAATCGACGCCGGAAACTGGCCGCAGCGAGGCGACGCGATCTTCTCGGCGCTGGCGTCGGACGACAAACCGGTCGTACTGGCTGTCGACGAACTTCCGATCCTCGTCAGCCGGCTGCTCAAGGACGGCACCGGGATCGTGACGACGCAGGGCAGGCAATCCGCGGACGAATTCCTCAGCTGGCTGCGCAGGAACGGCCAGACCCATCGCAGACAGGTCACCATGCTCCTGTCCGGCAGCGTGGGTCTTGAACCGCTCCTGGAACAGGCCGGACTCAGCGCTCACGCTAACATCTATTCTGCCTACGATCTGAGGCCGTGGAGCGAGGACACCGCCGCAGCCTGTCTGGCGGAACTCGCTGGAACCTACGGAATCGGTCTTCCCCCGGAGGTCGGCGAGGACATGTGCCGGCGCCTGCGCTGCTGCATCCCGCACCACGTCCAGATGTTCTTCGACAAGTTGCACGAACATTTGCGGCACGAGGGCCGGCGAAACGCCACGACGGATGATGGGGAGCGGGTCTATCTGCACGAGATGCTGAGCGTTCGGGGGCAGGCCGACCTGCAGCATTACGAAGGCAGGCTTCAGACGGTTCTCGGAAAGTCCGGCTATCCGGTCGCCCTGGAGATACTGAGCGCAACTGCCGTCGAAGGCCGCCTCGAACGCGACACCCTCGAACTGTACCCCGTGCACTTCGCGGCGCAGGAGGAGGTCGGCGCTCCTTCGGTCGAGGGCGTTCTGCATGTGCTCGAACATGACGGCTATCTGGAGCGCGAGGGCGGCGGCTACCGCTTCGTATCCGGACTGCTCGAAGACTGGTGGCGGGGCCGCTACGGCGCAAACTTCGAACCTGCCATCGAACGCGAACGGGGTATGGGCCGATGACCGTCACCGCCCGAAAGTACAATCCGGGGTTCCTCACCGACGACGAGCTCGCGGCGTCCTTCTGCGTGCGGACGGACGAGTTCGAGTCCATGATCGAGGCTCTGCGCGAATGCACGGGAAGCGCGAACACGCATCAGATCGTCATCGGCCCTCGCGGCAGCGGCAAGACGAGCCTGCTTCTGCGCGTTGCGGTGGAGATACGCCGGGACGAGAGCCTGTCCGGGCGTTTTTTCCCGATCGTCTTTGCGGAAGAAAGCTACGAGGTCTCCACCGTCGGCGAATTCTGGCTCGAGTGCCTGTCCCGGCTGGCCGGCCAGGCGCCGTCCGCGGAGGACGGCCCGGAACTACATCGGACATACGAGGACCTCAATCAGATACGCGATGACCGGACGCTCGGGGACCGCTGTCTCGGTGCGCTCCAGGATTTCGCTGACCGCAAAGGCAAGCGCCTCGTTCTCTTCGTCGAGAACCTGAACATGTTGCTCGAAGACATCGGCGAAGACGATGCGGCCTGGCGTCTGCGCCAGACGTTCCAGACCGAACCTCGAATTCTCCTGCTGGCAAGCGCCACCAGCCGTTTCGAAGAGATCGACAATCCGGACAAGGCATTCTTCGAACTGTTCAGGGTGCTTCCGTTACGTCCTCTCGACAAGGACGACTGCGCGACCCTGTGGCAAGCGGTGTCGGGTCGGTGTCGGGCGCCGGAAACGATACAGGCGTTGCGGATCCTCACCGGCGGCAGCCCGCGGCTGCTCGCCATCGTTGCCCGTTTCGGGGCGGACCTCTCGTTTCGCGAACTGATGGCAGACCTTCTCGATCTGGTCGATGACCACACCGAGTACTTCAAGAGCCACCTTGACTCGCTGCCGGCACAGGAGCGGAAGGTCTATCTTGCTCTCGCACATCTGTGGAAACCGGCCACTGCCCGGGAAATCGCCCGTCGTGCCAGGCTGGATACAAACCAGTGCAGCGCACATCTGAAACGCTTGACCGAGCGGGGCGTTGTCGAGGTCGCCGGCGGCACCGTCCGCCGAAAGCTCTACTACGTCGCCGAGCGACTCTACAACATCTACTACCTGTTGCGCCGGGCACGCGGTCAGGCTCCCCTGATCGAAGCCCTGATCCGCTTCATGGAGGGGTGGTACTCGGTCGACGAACTGAAGCAGTTCGGCACCACAATTGCTAGCGAGGCGGCGGATCTCGATGACCGTACGCTGGGACTACACCGGATGGCGTTTCAACATCTGGTCCGGCTGCCGGTACTGGAAGCGCACCGCCAGGAATTGCTCTCGATCGCGCCGGCTAAGTTCGGCGATCTGGCGGGCGACATTGTCATCGATCCGGCATCTTCATCCGGGGCTGAGAATCTTATCAGGAAGGCGTGGGCATTGGCGGCGCAAGGCCAGTTGGAGCATGCAGTGAATGCATGGTACGAGGCCATGGAACGTTTCGGTACCGACAACTCCGGGTTGTTTCCCCTGGTCGTGGCCACAGCTCTCCTCGGCAAAGCAGGAGGCACTTTGGCGCTGTTGCACCGCCCGGAGGAAGCACTTGCAATTCTGGAAGGTGCCATTCATCGGTACGAAGAGAGCGATGCCCGCCCTTATGTCCACGTAGTGGCTCTGGCAATGGGCTGGAAGAGTATCGCGCTGTTTCAGCTCAAACGTCTCGAGGAAGCCTTGACCGCGTCGAGCCGCTTGGTGGATCGCTTCGGGCAATGCGAGGCGCCGGAGATTGCCATACAGGTCGCCAGGGCACTCGAAAGCAAGATTCTCGCGCTCCTCAGGTTGCATCGGCTGGAAGAAGCGTTGGATGTCTCGAATGATGTCGTACGGCGCTTCGAGGGGAACGACACGCCGGAAATCCTGGACGTCGTCGCGGGGGCGCTCGTCGACAAGGGTTTGGTGCTCTTCATGCTGTACCGGCGCGAGGAAGCGCTGGAAGTCTGGAGCGAGGTCGAGAGGCGCTTCGGAACGGGTGAGACGCCCAGGATGCAAGACTCGGTAAGGGGCGCACTGCTGGGGAAGGCGGCCGTTGAATTGGTGAAGGGTCGGACCGCGCCGGCAATTGCCGCGGTTGACGGGATGTTCCAGAAGAGGGGTGCAAGGTCGCCGGAAATCGACTGGGCGGCGCACATGCTTCGTGCTGCAGCACGCCAGGCTGAAGGCGATGTTTCGGCAAGTGTGGGAGACGTTGAGGCCATGTTGGCAATCCTGCCGAGACTCGATGCGCTGCCCAGGGAAGTACTGGACGACTTGTCCAGGATCATAGTGGCTCTCGGGGCAGAGAAAGTGCGGGACCTGATCAAGGTGTCGCCCTCGGCCGACTTGCTACTGCCGCTGACCACGGCGCTGGAACAATCGCTCGGCGAGACACCGCGGGTGGCGAAGGAAGTGGAGGAGGTTGCCGAGGACATCCGGCGGGAGCTGGAAGAACTACGGAAGTCTATGACATGAACGAACTGACGGCGCCGGAGTCTAGGAGCAAGAAGCAAGCTCGAAGTGAGGGGTGTGCGGACAGGTTCAGCGGGCGATGACTCTCGCCTTGCGGCGGGTTGGCCCGGGACCGAGCTCATGAGGATGATGACGGGATCATCCTCATCCGAAGTGCGTGCTGACGGGATGTCAGGAGAGATTGAGTTCGAGGCGCTCGTTGATCCACAGGGCGTTGTCGCGGTGATCGGCGATGAAGTTGCCGGTCTCCGGGTGGATGAGGATGGAGAGGCCTTGGTGATTGCGGCAGAGCCAGGGGACCAGGCGGGCAAACTCGCCGGCGGGGAACTCCGCCATGAACATGGGGCTGGGGTGGGGTCCGACCGGTTCGTCCCTCATGCGTCCGAGACGGACATCGAACGTTTCACCGATCGCCTCGCGCAACAGGAGTGCCTGGTCGCGGGTTGCGGCGTCATAGCTGACATGGGCATGCCAGATCGTGATGTCACCCGGGTCGGCGAAGGTCATCAGACAGGGTCGGTCTCGATTCCCATTTCGGCGAGGTGGCTCTGCAGTTCGCCGCTGACGTACATCTCCTTCATGATGTCGCATCCGCCCACGAACTCACCCTTGACGTAGAGTTGCGGAATGGTCGGCCAGTCGCTGTAGGCCTTGATTCCCTCGCGGATCTCCGGTGCCTCGAGGACGTTGATCCCTTTGAAGCGCACCCCGAGGTGGGAAAGGATCTGGACGGACGCCGCCGAGAAGCCGCACATCGGGAACACCGGCGTTCCCTTCATGAAGAGAACCACGTCGTTCCCTCCGAGTTCCTGGTCGATCTGCTGCTTTGTGTGTTCGTTCAGTGCCATGGTGTCGGTCTCCTTCGAAGCGTCGTCATGTGCCGTGCCCGGCAACTACCATAAGGAAGCCGCGTGCCGAAGGCCACAGGTGAGGGCCGCTAGCCCGGCGTGCGCGTGGTGAGTGCGAGGGCATGCAACTCACCACCCATCTTTCCCTTGAGCGCCCGGTAGACCAGCTGGTGCTGCTGCACCCGTGTCTTTCCGGCAAAGGCGCCGCTGACGACGGTGGCCGCATAGTGGTCGCCGTCGCCACGCAGATCCTCGATCTCGATCGCGGCATCGGGGAAGGCCTCGAGAATGAGGTGTTCGATTTCCGCAGCGCTCATGGCCATCAGGATGTCTCCCCCGCGCCGGCCATGGTGTCCGGCAACCAGCGCTCGTGGACCGTTCGGACACTCTCAATCGATATGGGCTGGCCGTCATCGACTGTCAACACGTTCCCGCCGGTGCGCCCCAGAACCGTGCACGCGACGCCGGCATCGCGCGCCGCCTGAATGATCTGTTCCTGGTTCGAGGGCGAAGAGACGACAAAGCGTCCCTGATCCTCGCCGAACCAGTAGGCGTGCGCGGCAACACGATGGTCCGGCCGCTTCACCTGGAAGCCGATGCCCGAGGCGAGCGCCATCTCCACGAGGGCGACGAGAAGACCGCCGTCCGAGACGTCGTGGCACGAGGCAAGGCCGAGGCCGCGCACGAGGCCGAGAACGAGTTCGCCGGTGCGCCGTTCGGCGTCGAGGTCGACAGGCGGCGGGGGGCCTTCTTCCGCGCCGGCGATTTCCCGCAGCCACAGACTGGAGCCGAGGTGACCCGACGTGGCGCCGAGGAGAAGGATGGTCTCGTCCGCGCCGCCGAAGGCGAGGGAGGACATGCGGTCGAGATCGTCGATGAGGCCGATGGCGCCGATGGTCGGCGCCGGCTGCACCGCCTCTCCCCGGGTCTCGTTGTAGAACGAGACATTGCCGGAGACGACCGGCATGGCGAGTGCCCGGCTCGCCTCCGCGATGCCGTTGACCGACCCGACGAACGTTCCCATGACTGCCGGAGATTCCGGGTTGCCGAAATTGAGGCAGTCGGTCACCGCCAGGGGACGGGCGCCGACGGCGACGAGATTGCGCCAGGCCTCGGCCACCGCCTGGCGGCCGCCCGCCACGGGATCGGCTTCGCAATAGCGGGGCGTGGCATCGGCGGTCATCGCCAGGCCCCGGTCCCCGGGGAGCTCGATAACGGCAGCATCGCCACCGGGCGGGGCAACGGTCCGGCCCATG
>JAJEBJ010000251.1 GCA_022822575.1 Alphaproteobacteria bacterium
TGACGAAGCGCCGGCGCCGCTTGCCGGCCGTGTTGGCATCCGCCGTCACCAGAATGATCCGTGTTCGCCGTGCCAACCCTTGAGCGGTCGGCCGTCAAGCTCACGTCGCTCCGTTGCCGACACGACAATCGCCACCGCCGCCCTACCCTGCAATGCAACCGATGAACATTCTCTAACAAACTTCTTGTCGAGGACACTGGTTCATATCCGAGCCGCCGCTTGACCGGCAACCGAGGACGCGAACCTTGAAACCGACGGGCCGCATCGTCGGGAACGATCTCACCCGCAGTGCTTCGTGAGGATGGAGGGGCTGCAGATCGAGTTCGCGCAGAATGGTCGCGATGGTGAGGCCGATCTGCACTGGAACGAGACCGCTTCCGAGACACCGGTGGCTGCCGGCCCCGAAGGGGGCGTAGGCGCCTCGTTGCCGGTGCTCGCCCCGAGCCGGTGTGTAGCGGTCGATGTCAAAGCGCTCCGGCTGGGGAAAGTGTTCTTCGAGTCCGTGTCCCACGGCCGTGCCGATCATGACGAGCTGGCCGGCGGGAACGGTGTAGCCCGCAAATTCGAAGGAGTTGCTGACCGTTCGAAGCACGGCTGGCGAGACGGGATGGAGCCGCAACGTCTCCATAACTGCCCGGCGCGAGACATCCAGCCGCCGCAGCACCTCGCCCGGCTCGAGTTCCTGCTCAAAGAAGGCGTCTGCTTCAGCAGTCATGCGCTCCATCAGATCGGGGTGCTTCAAGACGTTGTAGAGCATGAACGAACAAGTGCTCGCAGTCGTGTCCAGCCCCACCATATACGGGGCCACCACATTCAGAGGCAGGTTGGTTTCGGGAACGAGTTGCGGATCGATCGACCGTAGTTCGAGCATAAGATCCAGGAAATCCGGGTTCCCTCCGCGCGGACCGTTTCGTTCCTTGTGCGCGAGGACCTTGTCCGCCAGTTCAAAAGCGCGCTCTCGCGCACGCCTGAAACGCGGCAACTTCATCACGTGGGGGAACACCGCCGAACTCAGAAGCAGCCCGCCGAGCAGCGTGGTCAGATCGTTCGTATAACCGCGGGGCGAGTAACCCGTCATCATGTGGCCCATCTGCTCGGCGATGAGGTTCTGGAACGCCGGCAGCGCCTCGAACGGTCTCCCTACCGGCCACTGCGCGATCTCGGTGCGGGCGATATCGACGATCTCCGCACCGCTGTCCTTCGCGATGCTTGCCGAGTACCCCTTGGCCTGAACCTTCCGCATGGTGACGTGGTCGACGCCGTCCATGGTCAGGATCGAACGCGACGCACCCATCTGGTTGTGGAAGTTCGCCATGGGCTCGAGCGACCGGAACACCGTACGACCATGAGTCGTGAGGAAGTTGGTCGCGTCCGGGCCGACCATGCAAATGAATCCGCGTCCCGCAGCACGAATTCTGAAGATCGGTCCGAGTTCCCTGTACTGGCGGAGAAGGAAAGTCACCAGGCCCTTGCTCATTGCGAGGCCGTTGCCCAACAGGGGGAGGCCCGGAACGACCGGGATCTCTTTCGGTCGTGCACGCCTGGTGGGCGTTTCACCGGACGTGTCGAGGTCCGTGATCGCCTGGACCATTGTTCTGGCGATCAGATCGAGATTTCGCAGCAACTCGATGCGGTCGCGGACCTGCGCTATTTCCTCCGGCGCCAGTATCGTGTGAAACACCCCGCACGCATCGGCAAGTGCGATGATCCCAATGTCGCGGGGATCGGGAATATCGTCGCTGAACAAGAGCCGCATGATTCGCAGTCGGGTCTCTTCAACCCAATGGCCGTCTGCGATGGGATAGCGCCGTGAACGGGACACCGCCGGGACCAGTGACAGCAGCCCTTCCTCTTCGGAACTCAGAATGCCGCGATCGCACAGGCGGGCGAGCGCGGCTTCGCGGATCTGGTCTCCCCGTCCGGCCGTCCTTTCGAGCCAGTAGCCCGTATCATGTTCTTGCTTGGCACTGGCAATGTCGGCCAGCGTCGAATCGAGGATGTCTTCGCCCAATGGCGTGGCATCCACCAGCATCAGCCGTTCGGAATCGGTGTCGATGCGGTCCTCGAGTGCGAGGTCCATCAACACCGCTCCGGCGAACGCCAGGTCAACCGAGCGCTCCGGCATGCCTGGAGCCAGTTCCCCCCGCCCTTCGTCGAGAACGAGAAGCAAGATCTCCTCAGCGTACCTGAGCATGACTGTTCGTCGCTTCGCCCGTTGCCGACCTGCAGCCCGTCCTTCGATCCGGCTCACTCACCGCCAGCCGAGTTCACGCAGATCGTATCCGGGAATCCTAGTATGGAAAGGCCGCACATTATGCGACATCCGGCAACCGGGCAAGCGGCTCAGGCTGCTACGGCGGGGGACTTGAAGTGAACATAGTCGCTCGTTCTTCCGCCCCGGCCTCGCAATCGTTCCGCTACCAGTGGATGCCGCACAGCGCGACGCCATGCCGGATGCTGACGACGCGCCGGGACCTCTCTTCGATGCGGGTCTGCACGATTCACGTCGTCGCGCCGGACAGGTGGACGCGTTACCCTGCGAGACTTGGGGAGGGTTGGCCGCCACGACGAAATCGACGTCATCAGTCAGTCGTGCCATCTCCGTAATCTCGCCGGAACCGCCTTGAGCAGGATCCCGACCACAGGGAGAAACAAACCCCGTGACGATGAACACGAAGAATCTGATTCTGGGAACCTTCGCCTATACGATTTGCACCTTCTCTCTTGCCGTAGGCTGGCACTTGCTCCTTTTCGAGGAGAGATACGAAGCGTTCGGCTACTTCGAGCAGGAACCCGACATTCTGCTCGGTCTGCTCGCCATTGTGCTCCAGGGCGTTCTGCTTTCAACCCTGTTTCCGATGCTAAAGACCGAGGGAACGGCATTCTGGCGAGGGATCAAGTTCGCTCTCGTTGCAGGCGCCTTCTTCTGGACTTCTCATGTGCTCGCCTTTGTCGCCAAGCAGAAGGTACCGGAAGTGTCGGCGTTCATCGGCATGGAAACGGCCTACATGCTGCTCCAGTTCGGGCTGTTCGGCCTGATCCTGGGGGTCATCCACCGTGAAGGGACTTCAGATGTCGATGATCATCCAGTTTGCGCGGACAGTTGATCACCTGGGCGAGTGGGTCGGAACGCAGACGATTTCGTGATGGGATTTCAACACGAGCGAGACGCGGAGCGCTTCCTGCAAGCCGTGAAAGAAGTGGTTCGGCACCTTTGAACTGGAGATACACTCCTACAAGACCCAGCTCGGTCTGCAAGAAGGACTGTTCCTTGAGGCAATGGCGGCTGCGGCACGTGACGTATCGGATCGTCACCGCACTACGGTGCTCGCAGTGTGATGTGAACGTGACAAGGGCGAGGACGGAGCGCAGAGTCTCCTTGCTGAAAGGACTCCCCGGGTTTCGTGCCGCCGTCCGGTTGGCCTACACGATGGTGAGATCGCGTGGGTACTCTGTCAGGTAGTCGAAGCCGTGGTCGGTCACAACGATCGAGTCGCCGATCCGACCGCCGAATTCGCCTGGCACGGTGATGCCGCCATCTACCGCGAAGGTCATGCCTGCCTGGAGGCGGGTCTTGTCGTTCCGCTTGAACTGAGGCTGCTCGAGGAAGGAGTAACCGATACCCCGCCCGGCCCGGTATGCGAGACCAAATCCGGCTGAGAGATAGACCTCCTCGGCGGCGGCATGGACATCTTCCGCGATTGCTCCTGGTCGTATCATCGATAGCGCCGTCTGCTGCGCCCTTACAGCGGTCTCGTAAATCCGCGCGTGGCTGTCCGTGACCGACCCCAGGAAGAATTCACGATCGAAACCGAGCTTGAACTGCTTGAAATTGGCAACTCCGCAGAAACAGAAATAAATGGGGTCGCCCTTCTCCAGTTGCTTGACCGTCGAACGTCCGTGGACCATGCAGGTATGATGGCCGGATTGCATGATCTGCAGATTGTGGATCGTTGGCGAAAAGAACCGGTCCGGTCCCTTGTCGTCGAGAAACTCCGCCGCCTTGCGCGTTCCTCCGGCAATCACGGCGAGTGCCAGTTCGTACTCGGGCACGCCCACGGCAATTGCCTCTCGACCAGCCTGGCACATCGCGACCGCGACCTTGCCGGCCTGACGCATGACAGCGATCTCTTCGGGACTCTTGATCATGCGCATGTCGGAGAGAATCGCCGTGCCGTCCTTGAACGACGCATCCTTCGCTTCCCGCCGCAACACCTCGAGGATGCGCGGGTGGGTCTTGTCGGCCTCGACAGCAATGACGCGGCTCGCAGGATGGCTTGCCAGGTCAGCGAGGTGACTCATCCACTCACCGTTGATGCCGTCAGTCCACTCGCGTACCTCGGCAATCCAGCTCATGGCACGGCCCATTTCGGCTTCCATCGCCGGGGTAATCAGAGTGGGGTCGCCTGCACGGGGAACGACGACGATGGTTGCCCGATCGAATTCCATTCCGAGGAAGCCCCAGAAACCGGACAAGTAGTAAATGGAGTCGGCGTCTGCGATGACGAAGAGATCGACCCCCTCGTCGCCCATTCGGCGCTGGAGTTCTGTTACACGGTCGGTCAGAACACTGGGCACGGACATCCCCCATATGCTGCTGGCAAGTCGGATATCTCTTGAAGTCAACGGCTTGTCAAACGTCTGGAGTATAGCCATGCAGAGGTTCGCAACATGAATGCTGACGAGACAGTCAGCACGACTGCAAATGCGGGGTTGCACGGAAGAAAGTCGGTCTCCGTCAGGTTCCAGGTGACTTGCATGCATTCGGCGCAGAGATGGCAGGGGCGGCTACCGGGAATGGACTGCGTCAGGCGCGCTTCATCTCTCACCCGGTGCCCCGGAGCGTTGCATTCCTGTCCACCTGGAGCAACGGTGTGGCGGGCACTCTGACGTCCCTTGTCGATGTCGGTCTTGCCGTGGAGGACGCGAGGATCCGGCGTCTCGGCGTGCTGGATGCTTGCACCTTCGAGACGGCGTTTTGCCTCGTGCGCAACGTTCGACCGGTCGGCAGCGAGGCTCAGGACGAGGCCTCGCGGGCAATCAGAACCCGCTTGCGTTCCACGCCCCAGCGGTAGCCGCCGAGCGTGCCGTCGTTCCGGACCACGCGGTGACAGGGGATCGCAACGGCGAGCGGGTTGGCGGCGCATGCCCGCGCGACCGCTCGCGCGGCTGTCGGTGAGCCGACACGGTCGGCGATCTCGCTGTAGCTGGCGGTCGTGCCCGCCGGAACATTGCAAAGCGCCAGCCAGATCCGCCGCTGAAACGTCGTCCCGCGGATGTCGAGCGGCAAGTCGAGGCCGAGCGAAGGAGCTTCGACGAGGCCGACGGTCCGTGCCACCAGGGATTCGAAGTCCCTGTCTCCTCCGACCAGTTGCGCCCGCGGAAAGCGGTCCTCCAGTTCGCGCGCCAATGCTGCCGGATCGTCGCCAAGCAGGATCGCGCAAACCCCCTTGGCCGTCGCAGCCACCAGGATCGAGCCCAGCGAACACTCGCCGATGGCAAACCGAATCGTCTCGCCCTCGCCACCGCCCCGAAACGTCGTGGGAGCCATCCCGAGCATCTCCGGCGACGCGGCGTAGAACCGACCGCTCGAGTTGAAGCCGGAGTCGTAGATGGCTTCGGTGACCGTTCGCGATGTCCGCAACGCTTCGCGGGTCCGATCCGCGCGATGGGCGGCGGTGTAAGCACGCGGCGTGAAGCCGGTTACGGTCTTGAAGACACGGTGGAAGTGGAACCGGCTCATGCCGGCTACCTGTGCGAGCTCGTCGAGATCCGGCGGTTCCTCCGCCGTCTCGACAAGGCGGCACGCGGCAGCTACCGACCGCGCGTGCCGTTCGGCAAGGGACGGCTCGTTCGGGCGGCAGCGCCGGCATGGCCGAAAGCCGGCATTCTCGGCGTCCTCGCAGGACGTGTGGAAGCGCACGTTCTCGCGTCGCGGATGCCGGGCCGCACAGCCCGGACGACAATAGACCCCGGTCGTCGTGACGCAGTAGACGAACTCCCCAACGGCGGCATGATTGCGGTTCACGACCGCCGCCCAGCGTTCGTCGTCGCTCCTGAATCGCCCTGTCATCGACGCTCGCATCGTCTGCGCATTGGACATGGTACCTGCTCCTTCGGTCATCCTGATACAGGCCGCCCCCTGCGGGCCGCGCTGCAATGGGCACTCTGATGTGTTCAGTATTGCCATGCAGCCCGATTCTTGCTTTCGAATCGTTCTCCGAAGGTGAGTATCGGCTCTTCGCTCCGACCAGGTAGGATCGGGATACTTCACTGCTACCGTCACTTTCCGGTAACAGGCCTCGAAGCCGGCCATGTGCAGACAACCGAATTCAGTCCACGCTTCATCAAGAACAGGCTGTCTGGGCTTGTCTGCAGGCCGAACGATGCTCTTGTTCTATTGAGGAACGACAAGCAGCACCATGGTGCCGATGCCCCACAGCACCATCTGAAAATGCGTGTTCTGGGCCCACTGATGGCAATACCAGTAGGCAAAGTGATTGCCCACGATCAGGAACCCGGACCAGATGGAGGTAAAGCCGAGCGCGCCGGCCAGAGCAGCAATTCTGGCCTGCTCGAGATCGGCAGGTCCGCACACGGCGAGCACCATCCAGACGGTGGCGCCCCACAACACAAGACAGACCAGCACCTCGCAGCAGACGATGAAGATGAAAGCCGCCCGCTGCAGCGTTGGTCTGGTGACACGCCGGCCCTCGATCAGCGCATAGTCTTCGGGATAGGCCTCCTTCAGTCGCTTGAGTTCCAGCACCTCCGTCGTGCCCGCAGCGTTCATCGAGGGATGGGCGATGTTGTCGCGGACGCCGAGCAGCAGCCAGGCGCCCAGATAGGCGGTCAGGCAGGTTTGCGCGAGAGCGATCATTGTTTCCATGTCGATTCCCCGGCTCAAGGCATCGATTCAGGTTCCCGGTCTGGGTGGTGCGGTCGCCTCGATCTCCTTCATCAGTTCGCAGAAGCCGGCAACCATGGACGCGGCGTCCCGTTCGCCCTTGTCGGCGCTTGCGGCTGAGGCGTCCCCCACGACGCCTTCGGAATTCAGGTCTTCCGACATCCAGGCAATGTTCGCATCGGATCCGTGATAGCCAATCCGGCGGTAGCGCGCCTTCATGTCGGACTGCGTGCTGGCGAAGTCTCTGGCCCTGGACATGTCAACCAAATCGGGGCGCAGCGCCAGCATCACCGAGGTTTCGCTGTTGCCGCCATGGATGTCCGTGAAGACCGAGCCATAGTCGTAGATCTCCTGCCACTTGCCGAGGCGCCCCCAGCTCGTGGTGACAACGAGCATGCCGTGTCTGACACGCAGTTCGCGCGCGACAATCTCCATCGGGGGGACGTTGCCGCCATGGCTGGTCACCAGAACGAACTTCCGGACGCCGGCCCGCGCGACAGACTCGCCGATTTCGAGCCAGCCGTGGATCGTCGTGTCCCAGTCCAGAGTCAGCGTCCCGGCAAATCCAAGGTGCTCGTTGGATTTGCAGATCTCCTGCAGTGGCAGGAACGTCACGGGACTGTCCGGCGGCAAGGCAGCGGCGCTGCGTTCGACCATGCCTTCGGCGATAAGGGCATCGACGCCGACCGGCAGATGCGGCCCATGTTGCTCGATCGCGGCAATCGGCAGGACGGCGATCCATTCGGAGGTATCGCCGTCGAACTCGGTGGTTGGCATCTCACGCCAGAATCGCTTGCTCGGCACTCTAGTCCTCCTTGGCGGCAATGGCTTCGACTTCGACAAGAAACTCCGGCCGGCTGAATCCCGAGACGATCATGAGCGTGGAGGCCGGCTTGTCCGGCCTGTTTGCCAGATAGGCGTCACGGGCCGCCATGTAGCCGGCCATATGTGCGCGGTCGGTCACGTAGGCGTTGAGCCGAAGGATGTGTTCGCGGGCGACGCCAGCCTCGGCCAGTATCGCGTCGATGTTCTCGAAGCAGAGTCTGGCCTGTGCTTCGGCCGTTTCGGGGATGGTCCCGTCATGTCCGATACCGAGCTGGCCGGAGGTGACCACCAAACGTCGGACCCTGGCCTCGACGCCGTGGGCGTAGGCCGCAAAGGGCGGCCGGATTCCCGCGGGAGTCAGGCTTCTCATGGCGCAGCCTGGCGCAGGCCGGCGAATTCATACGTGCCGGTCGGATCATAAGAATAGTCAGGATTTTCCCAACCAATCATCTTGCCAGGGTTCAGGAGTCCCTTCGGATCAGTGCGTCTCTTCAGGTCGAGCCGTGCCGGGTCGGCATCGCAGTGATTGCCTTCCTCATAGGTGTAGACATGCGGGTTGTAGCAGGCGCAGCCCATGGCCTCGAGGTCCCCAATGACCTTCGTCAGGCGCGTCTCGTCGCTGTAGCGGTAGAGCGGTAGCAGGCTCGCATAGAGACGGCCCGCCGCCCGTATGTATTCCACGTGACCGATGATCTCTTCTGGAAAGCGCTGTGCGATTTCCTCCACCGCGCCGAGCGGATCCTCGTCCGGCGTGCCGACCTGCAGGTAGGTCATTGCGGGGTCGAACTTCAACGCCAGCAGAGTCGTGTGGTTCCAGGTCAGGTGATAGAGATGCGGCAGGCCCTTTCTGTCCTCGTTGCTTGCCCTGCCAGAGTGAAAGGCGACTCGGCCACCGTCCTTCTGCAGCAAATCGAGCAGTGGTTGCACGGCGTTGGGTGCGGCGAGGATGCACAGAACGTTGTCGCCCTCCCGAAGGAACTTGCGATGGCGCGCGAAGTACGTGTGCGGAGCCGGCGCCTGAATGGCCGCGAGCTGTTTCAGCCACAGGCCTTCATGATGGGCGACCGCCCAGCCCGCGCGCACCGCGGTCATCCAATCGTCGAAGGTGACCAGAAGCTCGACCCAGTCTTGCGCCGGGGCCAGGGGCAGTTCGACCTCGGTGATGATGCCGTTCACGCCGTAGGAATGATGCACGATCGCAATCTCGTCGCCGGTCAGGTCGATCAGGCGGGGATTTTCCTCGAGGGTTGCCAGGCGCAGCCGCAAGATGTTGCCGGGCTCGCGCAGCATGCCCCAGTGGATCGATCCAACGCCGCCCGACCCACCGGCAACGAAGCCGCCGATGGTCGCGGTTTCACGCGTCGAGGGATGCATGCGCAGCTCCTGTCCGCCGTGTTCGCGCGTTTCCACCTCGATCCTGCTCAACACGGCTCCCGGTTCGACGACGAGAACGCCGTCGCTGATCGACTTGATTCGGTTCATCGGCTTCATGTCCAGCACGACGCCTCCTGCAAGCGGCACGGCCTGTGCGTAGTTTCCGGTACCGCCGCCGCGTGGCGTGACCGGCATGTCCAGCGCCCAGCATGCGGCCAGAACCAGCAGAAGCTCCTCCTCGCTGCGCGGCGAGACGACGGCTTCCGCCATGACGTTCTTGAGCTTTTCCTTGAGAATTGGCGAGTACCAGAATGAATCGCGACTCTTCCCGCGGACCACGTTGTCACGCGTGGTGATCGGGACGTTGCCGATTCTCTCTGCGAGCGCCTCGATGCGGCTCATATCCGCGTTCCTTCCATGTCGTCCAGGTGTCGGTAGTCCGGCGGGGTCGTATCGATGGGGTATCCGTCGCGCAGGACGATCCGATCCGACAGCGGACGGGAAACAAACTCGCTCCAGTTGCGTGCAGTGAAGAGGATGAGATCGGCCGGCGCGCCTGGTCCCAGCATACCTCGACCGGCCAGCCCCATGAGGTCTGCCGCAGTCGTCGTCACGGCCATCGCCCAGTCGCCGAGCGGATGATCGAGTTGCATCATGCGCACGGCGTCACGAAAGAGCTCAGGGACATCGAGATCGCCGTAAGCGTAGAATGCATCACGTACGTTGTCCGACGCGATAGCCACCGGAATGCCGTGCTTGCGCATTTCGTGTACCGGAGCACAGCCGCGATAGCGCGGCGTTTCGCCGGCTCGGCGGTCCATGAGATAGGCATTGCAGAGCGGGAGGGAGACAACGCCGATTCCGGCCCTTGCCACACGCTCGAGCGTGCGTTCAAGCGTCGGTGGCGGTTGCACCGACAGGGCGCAGCAATGCCCCACCAGCACCGGTCGATCGAACCCGTTGCGCAACACCGCACGGGCGATGGCGTCAAGACCCCTGGATGCCGGATCGAGAATCTCATCGGCATGAAAATCGAGCCGCAAGCCGTATCGTCCGGCGATCGCCATGACGTCATCGAGCGCACGATCGAGCTCGGGATTCGCAGGCACGAAGACGCTCAGGATGCCTGCATGGTCATGGCACGCCCGTTCTGCCACTTCGCGGATCCAGTCAAGGTCTTCATCTAGGCCCACGAAGGGGCAGACCTGGAGCGTGATCCGATCGCGCCAGTCGTCGGCCAGTTCGCACAAGGTGGCAAAGGCAAGGTCGAACGAGGAACGGCCGGAATCCACATGGCTTCGGATTGCTGTGGTGCCATGGGCAAAGGCCGTGCTGAGTGCAAAGTCGACCCTCTGCCGGATATCGTCCGTAGAGTGATAGACGGCCGCATCTCGACTGGCGCTGGACGAGGCGCCGTCGAAGGTGCCGTCTGCATTCGGCGAGCGCTGCCACACCAGCGCCTTGTCCAGGTGGGTGTGGCAATCGACCGGCCCCGGCCAGGCCAGGGCTCTGGCCCTGTCGATGCCGTTCGGCAGGTCGTCGCGGCTTGCCGGCGGACCGAGCCAGTCGATGCGACCATCGGCAATCACCATGTCGGCGCCCAGCAGGCCATCCCCAACCTGTGGCAGGCCGGTTGTCGTCATCGTTCCCTGGGGGAGGCGCAGGTTGCGCAGGGCAAAGGGCTCGCCCGTCCGCACCGACAACAACTGCTGCAGGGTATGCTGCCTCATGGGCGCGTCTCGGACAGGCCGTCGGCATCACCGTGTGAGGTGCAGCAGCTCACTGGCCTCCGTGCCTGATCGGCGGGCCAGGGCGCGCCACGGCGCGTTGCGCCGCGCTCATCCCAAACCAGCACTTTGCCCGGACGCCAGTGATGGTCATGGATGTGGCTCGGCCCGGTCATGCGTTCATTCAGACAGTCAATGAGCGTCTGGCCCTCGTCCTCATCCATGTCGCTCACTGCAAGGGCATGCGAAGCGACATGGACCGCCTCGGTGCTTGCACGACACCGCGCGCCCGGCCACAAGGTGAGAGGTACGGTTTGGCCAGGCCCGGGTCGATAC
>JAJEBJ010000322.1 GCA_022822575.1 Alphaproteobacteria bacterium
ACATCCGGGTGCATCCGGTGAAACTCCCGCAGCCGGGGAATGAACCATCTGATGGCGAAGGTCGCGAGCATGGTGACCGACAGCGGGCCCTGGGTGTCCTGCCTGATGATGACGTTCGTACCGTCGGCAATGATGTCGAACGCCTGGCGCAGGAACGGAAGGTACATGCCCCCCGTGTCGGTGAGTTGCAGACCACGGCCATGGCGCTCGAAAAGACGCGTGCCCAGCCGCTCCTCGAGCTTCCTCACCTGATGACTGATGGCGGCCTGGGTCACGCTGAGTTCACCTGCCGCGCGGGTGAAGGAGAGGTGGCGGCCGGCAGCTTCGAAGGCCCTCAGGGCATTGAGCGGCGGGAGGCGGCGCGATGACATATGTGTTTCCCTCATGTCTGGGGCGATCAATCGTCGCTGGTCAGGTGTCCTGGGGAAAGCCCAGGTTCAAGGCCGGAACAGAGCATGGTTCCGAAACGCCTGCGACAAGGAGATCTGCCATGCTGATCAAGAGAACCGTTCGTGATGTGAAACGCCGTGATCCGAACAGGCCCCGGCGTCAGATACTCCCTTCGCTCGCCAGCCGGGTGAACGCGCTCAAACTGCTTATTCCTCCATGGTGATGGGCAGACGGTGACAATTCCGACTGACGACGGCCCTGGCCACCTCTCCTTCACCTGCCACGCGGCTGAAGGAGAGGTGGCGGCGGACAGCCTGGAAGGCCTTCAGGGCATCGAGATGACATATGAGTTTCCCTCATGCCTGGGGTGATCAATCGTCGCTGGTCAAGTGCCACGGAAATCCCCAGATTATAGTAAGGAACAGAGCATGGTTCCGACACGTTTCAGACAGGGAGAATTGCCATGCTTTTCAGAAATATCACTCATAACGGAGCCCGTCGCGACACGATCCGCATCCCGCGTCAGGCTCTCCCCTCACTCGCCAGCCGGATCAATGCGCTCAAGCCGCTCATTCCGCTGGCATGATCGAGGGACCGGAACATCTACCCAGGCGAGAGTGGCGTGACTGAAGCACAGACCGTCACTCCCGCCTGGACGGTCCTTGCGTGGCAGGGAAGTCATGCGACACAATCAAGGCAACAAGAGGGCATACCGGAGCCTTGGACTTCCACGCCTTGCCCCATGCAGAACGTTTCAGGCACCTCCTCAAGGCCAGGAGGGTGCTCGTCGCTGACGGCGCCACCGCAACCAATCTCTTCTGCGCCGGTCTCGAGTCGGGAAGTTCGCCGGAACTCCTGAACGTCGACAATCCCGACGGCATCATCGCCAATCATGAGGCCATGGTCATGGCCGGTGCCGACATCATCCTCACCAACCGCTTCGGTGGAACCGCGAACCGGCTCAAGCTGCACGGCGCGGCTGACCGGGTCAGTGAACTCAACCGGGAAGCCGCAAGGCTGGCGCGAAGGGTCGCCGACCGGGCAGAGCGCAACGTCCTGGTCGCGGGATCCATGGGCCCGACCGGCGACATCATGCAGCCGGTTGGCGACCTTGCACACGAGGACGCGGTTCGTGTCTTCCGTGAACAGGCCCTGGGGCTCGCCTCGGGCGGCGCCGACGTGATCTGGATCGAAACGATGTCCTCCATCGAGGAAGCCGAAGCCGCCATCGAGGGCGCCGGCCCGGCCGGTGTGCCCCTTGTCTGCACCATGACGTTCGACACCAACGGGCGGACGATGATGGGCGTCACCCCCGAACAGGCAGCGGATCACTTCGCGACAGCGCCCCTGGCGGCATTCGGCGCCAACTGCGGCAACGGCTTTGGCGAACTCGTTGCCGCGGTCGCCGCCATGAACACCTCGAGGACGTGCCGCCATCCTCTTGTCGCCAAGGCCAACTGCGGTATCCCGGAGTACGTCGACGGTGCAATCCGCTACTCGGGGACGCCTGAACTGATGGGACTCTACGCCCGCCTGGCACGGGACGCCGGCGCCTCGATAGTCGGCGGTTGCTGCGGTTCCGCGCCGAAGCATATCGCCGCCATCCGCGAATCGCTCCAGGGTTACAGTCCGGGCCGTGCCCCGGCACTTGCGGACATCGAGGCGACACTCGGTCTTGCCCGCGTGGTTCCCGCGTCTGGCAGGCAGCGCGTCCGCCGGTCCCGCAGACGCCAGTGACACCGCCGGGTGCTCCGGCAAAATGCGCTTGCGCCGCGCACGACGGGCGGTATTGTGCATCGCACAATGACCGGCCCGGGAGTTGCCCTTCATGTCCCTTCCCCCTTCCGCGATAGCCCTTTCGGACATCCAAGTCGGACAGACAGAACACTACAGGCGGACGATCACCGAAGCGGACATCGAACAATTCGCGGACGTGTCGGGTGATGACAACCCGGTTCACTTCGATGACGAATGGGCTGCGGCCACCATGTTCAAGGGACGCATTACCCATGGCATGCTGTCGGCGAGCTACATCTCCGCAGTCATCGGGACCAGGCTTCCCGGACCCGGATCGATCTACATGGGCCAGACCCTCAGGTTCCGCGCTCCGGTGAGGATCGGCGATACCGTGTGCGCAACGGTGACCGTGCGCGCCATTGACGAGGAAAAACGCCGCCTTACGCTCGATACCGTGTGTACCGTGGGCGAAACCACGGTGATCGAGGGTGAAGCGCTCGTCATGGTGCCCTGCCGCGAGGAGTGAGACCCGGAAAGGCACGGGGGGTTCATGCGGATTTTTCGTCATCCAGGACCTCTGCCTTCCAGATTCGCCCGCCCGGTCGTGGCACTGGGCAACTTCGACGGTGTCCACCTGGGCCACAACAGCGTGATCGCGAGGGCGGTCGACCTTGCCCGCGATGTCGGGCAGCCCGCCGGCGTCCTCACGTTCGAGCCGCATCCCCGCAGCTTCTTTCAGGGATCCGGGGCGCCCTTCCGTCTCACGACCTTCCGCCAGAAGTGCCGGGCGTTGGCCGACAGCGGCGTCGACCTCATGGTCAACCTTGCCTTCGGACCGGAAATGGCGGCGCTGAAGGCCCAGGATTTCGTCATCGACATCCTGGTCGACGGACTGGATATCCACCACGTCCTGACCGGCCCCGGTTTCGTGTTCGGCAAGAATCGTCACGGCAACGCCCACATTCTTTCCCGCATGGCCGAGCGGGAGGGATTCGGCTACACCGAGGTGCCGGCATTTGCTCTCGGCAGCAAGGGAGTGTCCTCGACCGACATCCGGGTTTTCGTGCGCCGGGGACAGGTCGAGCAGGCGGCCGAACGTCTGGGCAGGCTGTGGGAGTTCGAGGAAAGGGTGCGCACCGGCGACAGGCGGGGGCGCGACATGGGATTCCCGACCGCCAACCTGCCGCTCGACGGTGTCCTTCATCCGGCTCCGGGCATCTATGCGGTGCGGGCCGGGCTTGGTCATGGCGCGTCTGCAACGTGGCATGACGGTGCCGCCTACATCGGCACCCGTCCGACATTCCAGGGCACGACGATGGTGCTGGAGGTTCACCTCTTCGACTTTTCGGGCGACCTCTACGGCCAGCGCATGAGGGTCGCGTTCGCGGCGCGCGTACGCAAGGACATGACCTTCGACAGCGCCGAGGACCTGGCCCGCAAGATCGCCGAGGACTGCGATCGGGCGAGGGCCATTCTCGCCACATGACCTTCACGCGGCGTTCACTGCCGAGCGGGACCGCCATGCCGGTCTCGACATCGGACCAAGGCGGTGATAGAGGGAAGCGGACCTGCGGCTGACGGGTCCGGTCCTCGTGCGGATGACCATCCTGACGTCCCTCACCCCCTCCCGTTTGTCTGGATCCCGACGGATACCACCTCAATGACTGCCGACTACAGGCAGACGCTGTTTCTGCCAAAGACCGCCTTTCCCATGCGCGCCGGATTGCCGAAGCGCGAACCGGAGATCCTGGACCGCTGGGAGGAGATTGATCTCTTCGCGACACTGCGCGAGGACGCACACGGCCGGGAGCCCTTCATTCTTCATGACGGCCTGCCCTATGCCAACGGCCACCTGCATATCGGCCATGCCCTCAACAAGATCCTGAAGGATGTGATCAACCGCTCGCAGCAGATGCTGGGCCGGGATGCAAAATATGTTCCCGGCTGGGACTGTCACGGCCTGCCGATCGAATGGAAGATCGTAGAGGAGTTCCGGGCGACAGGCCGCAACAAGGTCGACGTCGATAACGTCGAGTTCCGTCGCGAATGCCGTGAG
>JAJEBJ010000449.1 GCA_022822575.1 Alphaproteobacteria bacterium
GATGCGACGCTGTTGAGCGCCCCCACATCGAATGCGAGGCTCGGCCAGCGGTTCTGGCTTGACGCCACGAGACCGTCGAAGAGTTCCGTGGTCGTCGCCCTCGCGTTGGGTTCCACGAAACCGCCCTCGCCGAGTCGGACCAGGGCATTGGGTTCTTCCACACCGGAACCGACAATCCCGCGCGGACGGTGATACTTGAAACTTCTGCCGACGAGATGGACGCCGTTGGCGAGAAGGGCCGACGCGAGTGAGTCGCCTGGATGACCGGACAGACGCCTGCCGTCGAAGGTGAAGGAGATATGGCGGCTTCGATCGATGATGCCGCCTGTGCTGTTTCGCCAGGACTGCATCAGCCGGTCGCCTCCGGCGCACTCTCGGTAATGGCGTAGACCGCCACGATGCGGTGGCTCACCGTGTCACGTGTCATGTGGAACCAGCGGCGGCAGCCGTGGGCATGGAACCAGCGCTCGTGATGAAGGCCCTTCGGATTCTGCCGCATGAAGAGGTAGTCGGCCCACTCGGCATCGCTGGCCGTGGCAGGGTCGGGACGAACGATGTGGGCCTCGCCTCCGCAGGTGAACTCGGCATCAAGTCTGTCGCCACACCAGGGGCAGGGGATCAGCATCATCGTTCTGCTCCGGCCTAGTGAGCCACGGCCGCTGCGCCGTGCTCGTCGATGAGCAGGCCGCTCTCGAAGCGACCGAGATCGAAGGCTTCGTTGAGCCTGTGGGGCCGGTCCTGGGCAATGGTGTGGGCAAACACCCAACCGGAGCCGGGTGTTGCCTTGAATCCACCGGTTCCCCAGCCGCAATTGATGTAGAAGCCCTCGACCGGTGTCTTCGAGATGATCGGGCTGGCATCGGGCGCGATGTCGACGATGCCGCCCCACACCCGCATGATCTTCAGGCGCGAAACGATGGGGTAGAGTTCGCACAATCCCTCGAGCTGATGCTCGATGACGTTGATGCCACCCTTCTGGCTGTAGCTGTTGTAACCGTCGATGCCGGCCCCGAGCACCAATTCCCCCTTGTCGGACTGGCTGATGTAGACATGAACGGTGTTCGACATGATGACGGTATCGAGCACCGGCTTGACCGGCTCCGTCACCATGGCCTGGAGGGTATGGCTTTCGACCGGCAGGCGCAGGCCGGCCATCGAGGCGATGACGGACGCGTGGCCTGCCGGAACCGCTCCGATGCGGTCGGCCCTGATCGCTCCTCTGGTCGTCTGCACGCCTGTGACCCGGCCGTCCCGGACGTCGATGCCCGTCACTTCACAGTTCTGGATGATGTCGACACCGTACTCGTCGGCGCGTCTGGCAAGGCCCCAGGCCACGGCATCGTGGCGGGCATTCCCGGCGCGTCGCTGCATGGCGCCGCCGAGAACGGGATACCGGATGGACCTTGAGATGTTGATGATCGGCGCGATCTCCTTGATTTCCCGGGGGGTCACCATCTCGTAGTCGATACCGTTCAGCCGGCAGGCGTGACCGCGCCGTCGAAGCTCCTTCAGGTCATGTTCGTTGTGCGCCAGGTTGATGACCCCGCGCGGAGAGAACATGACGTTGAAATTGAGGTCCTGTGACAGGGTCTCGAAGAGCTTGAGGGAGTGTTCGTAGAGGTGCGCGCTCTCGTCCCACAGGTAGTTCGAGCGCACGATGGTCGTATTGCGCCCGGTGTTGCCGCCGCCGAGCCAGCCCTTTTCGAGCACCGCGGTCCGGGTGATGCCGTGCTCCTTCGCCAGGTAGTAGGCGGTGGCCAGGCCATGGCCTCCGGCGCCGATGATGATGACGTCGTAGGACTCCTTCGGCTCCGGATTGCGCCAGGCCTGCGGCCAGTCCCGGTGTCCGCGGGGCGCCTGGCGGAGAAGGTTCCACAGGGAGTACTTCATGCTCTCAGCCCGAGGTCAGGACACGACGCATCATTAGGGCAATTTGCGGGGTTCCGAAAGGGGCGGCACCGGTTCCGTGAGAACCGCTCCATGGCCGCGTTCAGACGGCATCATCCCGGGTGTTGAAGATCGGCTCCACCTCGGAGAGTTCGTGGAGGGGGATGTGGCACTTGATGGTGTGTCCGTTTCCGGCATCCCGGTCCGGCGGGACCTCGTCGTTGCAGATCCTGCCGATGTACCGTGGACAGCGGGAGGCGAAGCGGCATCCTTCCGGGGGATCGAGAGCGGACGGCATTTCGCCTTCCAGACGGATGCGCTTCTGGATGATGTCCGGGTCGGGGATCGGCACGGCCGACAACAGGGCCTCGGTGTAGGGGTGATAGGGCGGCATGAAGATGCGCTCCGAGGAACCGGCTTCCATGATCTCGCCGAGGTACATGACGACGATCTCGTCGGAGAGGAACCGGACCACCGAGAGATCGTGGCTGATGAAGAGCAGGGTGGTGTTGTAGCGCTTCTGCACGTCATTGAGCAGATTGATGACGGCCGCCTGCACGGAGACGTCGAGTGCCGAGACCGGTTCATCGGCGATGACCATCGAGGGATTGCCGGCAAAGGCGCGGGCCACGGCGATGCGCTGCTTCTGGCCACCGGAAAGCTGGCGCGGCTTGCGCGTCGAGAAGGCCTTCGGAAGGCGGACGACGTCGAGCATCTCGCCCACCTGTTCCCTGATTCCCTCGCTGTCGGTGCGGATGCCGAACTTCTTGATGACCCGACCGATGCAGTGACCGACGGAATGGCTCGGGTTGAGCGTGCCATCTGGATTCTGGAACACCATCTGCATGGCGCGGATGAGATCCTGATTCCGCTTGTGCACCGGAATGACGGCGATGTTGCGACCCTCGAACATGATCTCGCCCTCGGTGGCGGTCTCGAGTCCGGTGAGCACCTTGGCGAAGGTCGACTTGCCGCACCCTGATTCGCCGACTATGGCGACGGTGCGGCCGCGCTGCGCACTAAAGCTGATTTTCTCGTTGGCCTTGACGTAGTGGCGGCTCTGGCCCTTGACCAGTGACGCGAGAGACACATCGTTGATCTCGTAAAACTTGCTCATGTTGACGACATCAAGCACAGGATCGCCATATCCGCCGGCGACCTCGCTCTCCGCTGCGGAGGGAACGTGGCGAATTTCGTCGATGCGACGGCAGCGCACGTGATGGCTGTCCGCCACTGTCTCGAGGGGGGGCTCGCCGACATCGCAGACCCCTTGGGTAAAGTAGTTGCAGCGTGGACCGAAGGAGCAGCCTGACGGTCGTTCATGGGGAAGCGACACCTGCCCCGGAATGGGTTGCAGTTTTCGGGAGTGCTTGTCCGCACCGAGTGTGGGAATGCAGTCGAAGAGACCGAACGTGTAAGGGTGACGGGTTTCCTTGAAGACCTGGCGTATGGTGCCTTCCTCGACCATGGAGCCTGAGTACATGACACCGACGCGGTCACAGACCTTCACGATAAGGCCGAGATTGTGGCTGATGTAGAGCAGGGTGGTGTTGAACTTCTCGCGCAATTGCACGATGAGATCGATCACCGTCGCCTCGACCGTCACATCGAGTGCTGTGGTCGGTTCGTCGAGCAGCAGGAGCGACGGGTTGGACAGCATGGCCATGGCGATGACGACACGCTGCTGCTGGCCTCCCGAAATCTGGTGTGGATAACGCGTCATCACCCTTTCGGGATCCGGCATGTTGACATCACGCAGCATCTCGATGGAGCGTTCCGCAGCCTCCGCATCGGAAACGCCCTCGTGGACGACGAGCACCTCCTTGATCTGGGTGCCGATGGTGAGTGACGGATTGAGTGCACTCATCGGCTCCTGGTAGACCATGGAGATTCGTGATCCGCGGACGGCACGCAGCTCCTCGTCGGACATGGTCGCCATGTCGCGCCCTTCGAACCTGATGCGTCCCTTGACGATGCCGCCGTTGAGGCCGAGGTAGTTCATGATGGCCATGGCCACGGTGGTCTTGCCGCATCCCGATTCGCCGACAAGACCGTAGCTCTCGCCCCGCTTCAGCTTGAGAGAGAAATCCGGGACCGCCGGAATCTCTCCGAGGCGGGTGAAGTAGGAGATCCCGACATTTTCGATCTCGAGGACGTAGTCGTCGCTGGAGGCATGCGCCATGGGTTCAGTCCCTCGTCGAGATTTCCCGCAGGCCGTCGGCCAGGAGGTTGAAGCCGATCACCAGGCTCGAGACGGCAATGGACGGAATGATCGGCATGTAGGCCATGCCTGGAACCGTCGCCATGGTCCGCGATTCGGACACCATGCCACCCCAGTCAGGATCGGGAGGCGGCAGGCCGAGGCCGAGAAATCCGAGGATTCCGATGGTGATGACCGTGTAGCCCATGCGCAGGCAGGCATCGACGATGAGCGGTCCCCGGGCATTGGGCAGGAGTTCCACCGCCATGATGTAGAGACTCCGCTCGCCCCGGATCTGGGCGGCAGAGACATATTCGAGATTGCGCAGATCGAGGGTGAGCCCGCGCACGATGCGGCCGATTCCAGGTGATGACGCCAGGGTGACCGCCACGATGATGTTGAGCGCGGAGGCACCGAAGACGGTGATGATGATGATGAAGAGAATGATCAGCGGAAAGGACAGGATGATGTCGCTGATTCGGCTGATCAGGATGCTGTCGACCCAGCCGCCGTAGTATCCAGCCAGCATGCCCATGGTGATGCCGACGAAATAGCACACGAGAATGGCTGCCGGCGCCACGGTCAGGGTTGCACGCGCCCCGTAGGCAAGGCGCGACCAGATGTCGCGGCCGGAGATGTCGGTTCCAAGCCAGTGGCCATCGACGGTCAACGGTGGCACGGAGATGGCCGTGTAGTCGTATTCGTTGGGACCCCAGACCGTGATCACGTCGGCAAAGACGGCGACGAGAACCCACAGCATGACGAGCGACAGGCCGATCATCGCGGCAGGCGATTCGCGCAGGAGGCCGATCGAATAGAAGAACCGTGCCCAGCCCGTCCGGTCCGGCTGTTCGGCGTTGGCGGGAGTCGGCCCGGCGCTGTCTGTGGTGGTGTCGGTCATGCAGGAATCATCATATGAAGCGAATGCGCGGGTTGATGTACATGTAGCCGACATCCCCGACGAGCTGTGTCGATACGGCAATGAAGACGGCAATGAGTGTGGCGGCCTCGATCAGCGCCGTATCGCCGAACAGCGCTGCCTCGAGGAGCATCTTGCCGAATCCCGGGTAGCTGAACACGGTCTCGGTGACGACGACGCCCGTGATGAGGAAGGGGATCTGCAGCAGGATGACCGTGAACGGAGCGATCAGCGCATTGCGCAGCGCGTGCTTGAGGATGACCTGGCGGTAGGGCAGGCCCTTCAGTATCGCCGTGCGGATGTAGGGTCGGGTCATGACCTCGACCATGGAGCCCCGCACCATGCGCGCGACATAGCCGAAGTCGTAGAGCACAAGCACAAGGACAGGCAGCACCATCTGGGAGGCCCACGACCAGGGCTCGAAACTCTGCATGTTCGAGGTGCCCGGCAACCACCCGAGCATGAGCACGAAGATGACCAGAAGGAAGGTGGCCGACGCGAACTCCGGAATGGAGGTGAGCGTGATGCCCGTGTAGGAGAGCGACCTGTCGAGCGCACTTCCCTCCCGCATGCCCGAGAGCACGCCGAAGACCAGCGAGAGGGGCACAATGATGGCGAAGGCAACGCCGGCAAGGATCATGGTGTTGCCCAGACGGCGCCACATGATGTCGTTCACGGGCAGCCGGTACTTGAGCGACCAGCCGAAGTTGCCGAAATACTGATCGCCCCTCGAGTCCTTGTAGCCGAGCTTGAGATCGGGATCGTAGACCGGATCCTTGATGATGCCGGAGAGGACCGAGATCCAGCGCACGTAGCGCACCGCCAGGGAATCATCGAGATTGAGCTTGTTGTAGAGGATCTCCTTTTGCGCCTGGGTGGCGTAGGGACCGAGAGTCTTGCTGGCGACGTTGCCGGGTGTGAATTCGAGTAGCGAGAAGACAAGCACGGACGTCACGAACATCGTGACAAGCATCATCAGCAAACGTTTACCTATGAATAGGGCCATTCCCCTGCCGTCTCCGCACCAGTTCTCTCCCGGGCAATTCACACTGCGACACAATCACCCCGGCTGTCCAGTTTCGAAAGGACGGGGAGTGCGAGGTTCTCCGGGCGGGCTGCGCGGGTCTCCTTGCCGGTGACGTCGCTTCCGCCCCTGCACGTTGCCGGCATTGCAATGCCTGATGGTCCGGCGGTAGGATTGTCTGCCTCCTTCTTGTGAACCCGCATGATGACTCCACTTGTCGATCCCTTCGGTCGTGAGATCAGCTACATCCGGATTTCGGTGACAGACCGGTGCGACTTTCGCTGCGTCTACTGCATGTCGGAAGACATGACCTTCCTTCCCAAGAAGGACCTTCTCACCCTCGAGGAACTCGACCGCCTGACCAGCGCATTCGTGCGTCTCGGCACGCGAAAGGTCCGCATCACCGGAGGCGAGCCCCTCGTGCGCAAGGGTGTGATGCAGCTCTTCAGGAGCCTGGGACGGCACCTTCACGGCGGCGGCCTTGACGAACTGACCGTGACCACCAACGGCAGCCAGCTCGCGCGCCATGCCGGGGCGCTCCATGAAGCCGGTGTGAGGCGAATCAACGTCTCGCTTGACACCCTCGATCCGGAAAAGTTTCGGGCGATCACGCGCTGGGGCCGATGGGACAGGGTGATGGAGGGCATCGCCGCCGCGACTGAGGCAGGACTTGCCATCAAGATCAACGCGGTGGCCATGAAGGGTGTCAACGAGGATGAATTCGACCGCATGATTCGCTGGTGTGGCGAACGAGGGTTCGACCTGACACTCATCGAGACCATGCCCATGGGCGACATCGACGGTGACCGGACGGAACAGTATCTGCCGCTGTCGGTTGTCAGGGCCGATCTCGCCAGGCGGTGGACGCTCATCGACAGCGATCACCGGACCGGCGGTCCGGCACGCTATGTGCGCATTGCCGAGACAGGCGGACGCCTCGGCTTC
>JAJEBJ010000012.1 GCA_022822575.1 Alphaproteobacteria bacterium
CGGGGCAGCCTGGCGAGCGGCAAGAAGGACATCGATCACGTGCGCCTGCTTCACAACCTCGCGTTTGCGGCACGGGTGGTGCCGGCACTGCGGAGCCTCGGCATCCAGCGCTGCTGGTCGGGATTCGAAAGTGTCGCTCCCGATGCCTTGCCCGTGCTCGGCAGGCTCCCCGGCCACCGGGACGCCTTCATCGCGACCGGTGCGCGCGGCGGGTACTCTCTTGGTCCTGCACTGGGAAGGGTGGTGGCGGAACTGGTCACCACGGGCACCGCGTCGGTGCCTGCAGAACCCTTCGACCCGGCGCGTCTCCTGTCATGACGGCCGGCACGCGACGGTTGCCGGCCGGCAGGGTCGAGAGCGAACGGTTCACCTTCCTCGCAGACGGAGTCCCGGTCCCGGCCTGGCCGGGAGAGAGCATCGCTGCGGCACTCCTGGCAGCGGCCCGGTCCCCGGCCTATTTCTGTGGAATGGGTGTCTGCCGGGAGTGCTTTGTCGTGGTCAACGGCGAGGCAGGCGTGCGCGCCTGCATGACTCCGGCCACGCCCGGCATGAAGGTCGACACCCTGCCTCGTCGCGGGTCGCAGGCGTGAAGTCCGCCGACATTGCCATCGTCGGCGCGGGGCCCGCTGGTCTGGCCGCCGCCGGCGAGGCGGTGGACCACGGTCTTTCCGTCGTGTTGATGGACGACAACAGCCAGCCGGGCGGGCAGTACTTTCGCCAGCTCCCGCGCCAGTTCTCCCGCGTCGGCCGGGCGAGGCGATTGTTAGAGGTCGTCGACCATCCCCGCCTTCACTATCTGCCCGATTGCGTGGTCTGGAATGCGCCCGATCCGGGTGTGCTGGCCTACGCGGCCGGAGAAGATTCAGGCCGGGTCCGGGCCGACGCCATCATCATCGCAGCCGGCGCCACCGACCGCCCCCTGCCCTTTCCGGGATGGACCCTGCCCGGTGTCATCACCGCCGGCGGCAGCCAGAACATGATCAAGGGACAGGCGGTGAGACCTGGCGAAGACGTGGTGGTCGCAGGCAACGGCCCATTGCTGCTGGTCGCCGCCATGACTCTCCTCGGCGCCGGCGCGACGGTTCGCGCCGTGGTCGAGGCGGCCCCGTTCCAGAGAAGGTCCTGGTCGCGGCTCGCGTCCCTCATGTGGTCCCCGCCCCTCCTGGTGCGGGCACTCTCCTGGCGCCTGCGGCTGGCTACCGCCGGGGTGCCGTTCCTCACCGGTCAGGCCGTGATCGAGGCCCACGGGGCATCGGCGCTCGAGGCGGTCTCGGTCGCCCCCATCGATCGCCATGGCGGAGTCGACCATGCATCCGCGACGACCCTGGACGCAGACTGCCTGGTGGTGGGGAACGGCCTGGCCCCAGCGGTGGAGTTGACCCGCCTGGCGGGATGCGCCCATGACCACGATCCCCTGCTCGGCGGATGGACGCCCCGACGCTCTGCAGACCTGGAAACCACGGTTCCGGGTCTCTACGCCGTGGGTGACGGGGCCGCCATCGGCGGGGTGCGCCTGGCCCTCGCTGAGGGGCGCGCCGCCGTGATGGCCGCGTTGCTGCAAGGGTCTCCTTCGGCCTGCCTGCTTCGGCGCCAGCGCGGCCTGGCACGGCGCCTCGACCGGCTCAATCGCTTTCGCACCGCCGTGGCGGAGATCTTCGCACCGCCGGAGACCTTCCTGGAGCTGATCACGCCCAACACGCCCGTCTGCCGCTGCGAGAACGTGACCCTTGCCGAGCTCGAGTCGTGCGCAGCAAACGGCGCGACCGGCATGGTTCAGCTGAAGTCCACCACCCGGCTCTCCATGGGCCGCTGCCAGGGACGCTTTTGTCTTGCCACCCTGGCGGATCTGGTGGCGACTCGCCGGGGCATCGAGGTGGCGGATCTCGACTGGCCAAGGATCCGGCCTCCGGCACGACCGGTGTGTCTGGGCGATCTTCTGCACGAGCCCGTACCGCCGCCCGCGCTTCCCGACGACCCGCACCTGCCTCGCGGTTCCTGACCCGCGATCCGTAAGGTGGTGCCCGACCGGTTGCCTTCACAGCCGGCGCCGGTCGGGAGTTCAGGGTGCCGATGGACCCGGACTGCCGTCTCTGAGCGCCGCGACGGCGTTGCCGGCGGCCCAGGTCATCAGACGGTACTCGCTGAGGATGGTGATGAAGCGATAGCCGAGCTCCATCATCCTGAGACCGTAGGCGACCGAACCGACGTGAATTCCGGCCGGAACGGCGTGCCGCTCCGCCGCTTCGGCGATTCTCGCGATGGCTGCCAGCACGTCAGGCGTGTCGGGATCGAAACCGGCGGCATGACCCATGCTGACCGACAGGTCCGACGGACCGACGTAGATCCCGTCCAGACCGGGAGTCCCCAGGATGGCGTCGAGGTTGGTCACGGCGCGCCTCGTCTCGATCATGGCGATGGCGAGCACCGTGTCGTTGGCATGTCGCACATAGTCGGCGCCGCCATAGAGGGTCGCACGGAGCGGACCCACGCTGCGATAGCCCGACGGGGCATAGCGGCAGGCGCCTACGAACCTGCCCGCCTGCTCACGATCGTCGATCATCGGGCAGATGATGCCGTAGGCTCCGGCGTCGAGGAGTTTCATGATGATGCCAGGCTCGTTCCACGG
>JAJEBJ010000451.1 GCA_022822575.1 Alphaproteobacteria bacterium
TCTCTCTTGTCGGGATCTGCCTCGGGGTCGGCGCCCTTATCATCGTCATGTCCGTGATGAACGGATTTCGTCATGAACTCATCAGCCAGATCCTCGGGTTCAAGGGCCATGTCACCATCGCCGCGCCCGCCGGCGGCCTTGGGGGCTATGGCGAACTTGCGAGTGACGTGGCGGCGCACCCTGATGTCACCCTCGCCGCTCCGGTGATCGAGGGCCAGGTTCTCGCATCGTCGCGTCGTGCCCATGCCGGCGTGATCGTTCGCGGACTGACGGCGGATGATCTTGCCGCCAAGCCGCTGATTGCCGACAACATGGTCGCCGGCTCGATTGACTTTCCCGGGGACAATCCTGGCATCATCGCCGGCTCCAGGCTGATGCGCCGTCTGGGACTCCGATTGGGCGATTCGATGACGCTTCTCTCGCCTCGTGGACTGCCCACGGCTCTTGGAACCATGCCACGGTCTGTCTCATGGCCGGTGGTGGGAGTCTTCGAGGTCGGCATGTACGAATTCGATTCCGGTGTTGTCTTCGTGCCTTTCGGGATGGCACAGACCTATTTCCGCCTGGGCGACAGGGTGACCGAGATCGAGGTCATGGTCACACACCCGGAAGAACCGGCCGCCACGACGGCAGACATTCGTCGCATCGTGGCCGAAACGGCTCCGCCGGGGGTCGTCGTCGTGGACTGGCAACAGACCAACCGCCACCTCTATGGCGCGCTTCAGGTGGAGCGTGACGTGATGTTCCTCATCCTGACGCTCATCATCCTTGTCGCTGCTTTCAACATCATCTCGTCTCTCATCCTCCTCGTGAAGGACAAGAACGGCGACATCGCCATCATGCGCACCATGGGCGCGACACGCGGCAGCGTCATGCGCATCTTCCTTCTGACCGGATCGGCCATCGGCGTGGCCGGGACTCTTGCCGGCACCCTGGTCGGTGTCCTCTTTTGTCTCCACATCGAGGAGATCCGCCAGCTAATCCAGACACTCATCGGACTCGAACTGTTTCCCGCCGAGGTCTACTTCCTGTCCCATCTGCCGGCGCGGCTTGACTGGCCCGAAGTCATGACCATCTCCCTGATGGCCCTGGGTCTTGCGTTTCTTGCTTCCCTCTATCCTGCCTGGCGAGCGGCACGCATCGAGCCCGCCGATGCCCTGCGCTATGAGTGAGACCGTTCTCGAACTTAGACGCGTGGGACGCATGTTCGTCCAAGGCGGACGCACGGTCACCGCGCTCAGCGAGGCGAGCCTCAGCCTTGCCAGGGGGGAAACGGTTGCTCTCGTCGGTCCTTCAGGCGCAGGCAAGTCGACGCTGCTCTACATCGCCGGGCTTCTCGAACGTGCCGATGCCGGGGAGGTCACCATCCAGGGGGTCGACTGCAACCGGCTCGGTGATCGCGAGCGCACCGCGATCAGGCGGCGACAGTTGGGTTTCATCTACCAGTTCCATCACCTGCTGCCGGAGTTCTCGGCGCTGGAGAATGTTGTGATCCCGCAACTGATTGGCGGCGTTGATCGTGCGACAGCCCGCAGGCAGGCCCATGAACTCCTGGAACATCTCGGACTTGCCGAGCGCCTCGACCACCGTCCTGCCCGCCTCTCCGGAGGCGAGCAGCAACGCGTTGCCTTCGCCCGCGCCCTTGCCAACCGGCCGGCCATTCTCCTGGCTGACGAGCCGACCGGCAACCTCGATCCGGAAACGGCGCGCTCGGTCATGGATCGGCTCATAGCCGAGGTCCGTGAACGCCGTCTCACGGCCCTGGTGGCGACACACAACACGGAGCATGCCACGAGGCTCGACCGCACTGTGCGCCTCGTCGGAGGCGCACTCGACTGAAACTCCTACCGTGCGGACGCCTGGAAGATGTTGAAGTGCAGGCGAGGGTCGACTTGGCAAAGGACCAACGTTTCCTGCTTTGAGGAAATGGGTGGTGCATTGGCGCGCAGGACACTCTGCCGGCTTTGCATGGAGCAGCACGCGTCAGGAAAGCACGTCGATCAAACGCTCGGAAACCGCAGCGAAAACCGAAGAACCGACCCTGGACAAGATTCGGACGGGATGGTTCGAAGCCACCAAGCCACCACAGCGGGGGGCGACCAAGTGAAGATCAATGTCATTCTTTGGCGAGCGGTCGCTTGGAATCGCCAAGAGAAGGACGTTGAAAGTCCTGTGTCAGGCGCTGTCCTGTCTCTCGCCGGCAGCGTCGCAGCGCACCTGGAGTGATACGTGCATCTCAGCACTGAGTTGCACGGACGATCATGGCAGTCTTTCGCCTGATGTGGGGTCTTGTCGGATGGTGGACCATCCACAGGCAGGGATGGGACAGTAGGTCATGACCGGTTTCGTTCACCTGCGTGTCCATACGCCATTCTCCCTCCTTGAGGGAGCGGTGAAGATTCCGGATCTCGTCGAGCTTTGCGTTGCCCATGCCATGCCGGCCATGGCCATGACCGATACCGGCAACATGTTCGGTGCCATGGAGTTCGCATCGGCATGCTCAGCCAGGGGTGTCCAGCCAATCATCGGCACCTTGCTCGCAATTCGCCAAGATGAACAGGAGAGGCTGCGTGACCCCGACCTCGCCGAACGCCTGCTCCTTCTCGCCCGCGATGACGAGGGTTACACCAATCTCCTCAGCCTGGTGAGCGACGCCTGCCTGACAACGAGTCCGGGCGATGTTCCTTCGCTTCTTCTCGACAACTTTGCCGGCCGCAGCGACGGCCTCATCTGTCTGACCGGAGGAGCCTCGGGCCCTCTCGGCCAACTGGTCCTTTCCGGAGCCATGGAGCAGGCACATCAGCACCTGATGCATCTGCAAGAGCTCTTCCGGGGATGCCTTTACGTCGAGATTCAGCGGCATGGACTGGAGATGGAGGACGCCAGCGAGGCGGGAATGCTTGATCTCGCCTACGATCTCGACCTACCGCTGGTGGCTACCAACGATGTCATGTTCGCAGACGAAACCATGCACCAGGCTCATGACGTCCTGATGTGCATTGCCGGCGGTGCCACCATCGACCGGGCCGACAGGCGGCGTGTCACTCCACATCACGGCTTTGCCAGTCCGGAGGCGATGGCGACACGTTTCGAGGACTTGCCCGAGGCCCTTGCCAACACACTCACGATCGCTCGGCGCTGTGCCGCCACCTCACCGGCACGTCACCCCATTCTGCCACCCTTTCCGGTGGCCGGGGAATGGGGTGAGGACGACGAACTTCGCCGCCAGGCGCGGGAAGGGCTGGACCGGCGCCTTCGCTCGCTTCCTGACTCGCGTGCCACCGGACCCTACCTGGAACGCCTCGAGTTCGAACTTGACGTGATCATCAGCATGGGGTTCGCCGGTTACTTCCTGATCGTTGCCGAATTCATCCAATGGGCGAAAGAGCAGAACATTCCCGTCGGTCCAGGTCGCGGATCGGGAGCCAGTTCCGTGGTGGCATGGTCTCTCACCATCACTGATCTCGATCCCATCCAGTTTGGTCTCCTGTTCGAACGCTTCCTCAATCCGGAAAGGGTGTCGATGCCCGACTTCGACATCGACTTCTGTCAGGATCGCCGGGATGAAGTAATTGCCCACGTCCAGGATCGTTACGGTGCCGACAGGGTGGCGCAGATCATCACGTTCGGCACCCTTCAGGCGCGCGCCGTGGTGCGCGATGTCGGGCGCGTGATGCAAATGCCCTACCATCGTGTCGACAGGCTGGCGAAACTCATTCCCAACAACCCGGCAGCACCGGTCACCCTGCAGCAGGCCATTGACGATGAGCCGGCGCTCAGGGATGCAATGACGGACGAAGCGGTCAGGCAGCTGATCGAGACCGCGCTCCAGCTTGAGGGTCTCTACCGCCATGCCAGCACGCATGCCGCCGGAGTCGTCATCGGCGATCGCCCCCTCCAGCAGCTGATCCCGCTCTATCGCGACCCGCGTTCGGAGTTTCCGGTGTCACAGTTCCACATGAAGGACGTGGAAAAGGCCGGTCTCGTGAAGTTCGACTTTCTCGGTCTCAAGACCCTGACGGTTCTCGAGCATGCCCGCGCCCTGCTGGCGAGCCGCGGCACGACTGTCGATCTCGACAACCTGCCGCTCGATGACGCCGACACCTTTGCCATGCTGGCAAGGGCGGAGACCATCGGAGTCTTCCAGCTTGAGGGGCAGGGCATGCGTGACGCCCTGAGCCATCTCAAACCCGACACCATCGAGGACGTCATCGCCCTGGTATCGCTCTACCGGCCCGGGCCCATGGACAACATCCCCCAGTTCTGCAACCGCAAGCATGGTCAGGAGGAGGTCGACTATCTTCATCCATCACTCGAGGAAGTGCTGAGCGAAACGTACGGCGTCATCATCTATCAGGAACAGGTGATGCAGATCGCCAGGATCCTGGCCGGATACAGCCTCGGTGAGGCGGACCTGTTGCGCCGGGCCATGGGCAAGAAGATCAAGAAGGAAATGGCAGCCCAGCGCGACCGTTTTGTTTCCGGCGCCACCAGCCGTGGAGTCGATGAGAAGCGGGCGACCGAGATCTTCAACCTGGTGGACAAGTTCGCAGGGTACGGATTCAACAAGAGTCACGCCGCAGCCTACGCCATCGTTGCCTACCAGACGGCCTGGTTGAAGGCGCACCATCCCGTCGAGTTTCTTGCCGCATCAATGACCCTCGACATGGGCAACACCGACAAGATCAATCATTTCAGGCAGGAACTCACCCGCCTCGGAATCATCCTGCTGCCACCGGATATCAACCGGTCGGGTGTCACCTTCACCGTGGAGGAGATCGGAGGAGGCAGGACAGCAGTACGCTATGCGCTTGCCGCCATCCGGAACGTCGGGGAGGGAGCGATGGAGGCTCTCGTTGCCGAACGTGAAGCCAACGGTCCCTATTCGGGCCTTTTCGAGTTTGCCTCCAGGCTTGATGTTCGTGTCGTCAAGAAGCGGCAACTGGAAATGTTGGCCTGTGCCGGCGCCTTCGACTGCATTGACGACAACCGGGCCAGGGTCGCTGCCAACATCAACCGTCTCGTCCAGTTCAATGCCGGCATTGCGGAAGAACGCGAAAGCAGACAGCAGAACCTGTTCGGTGATGACGGCGATGCCCGTGATCCCGAACTCGTCGAAGCGCTCGCTTGGACACCGGACGAAGCCCTGAAGGCCGAAGCGGAAGCAATCGGGTTCTACTTGTCGGCCCATCCGCTGGAAGCTTACGACGGCGAACTGGTCAGGCTGGGTGTCATGACGCACGCGGACGCCCTGAACCTTGCCCGCGAACATGACGCGGGACCTTTCCGCCTTGCTGGTGTCCCTGTTGCCAGGCGCGAACGAACCAGCGCCAGGGGCAACCGCTACGCCTTCCTGGAACTCTCGGACCGCTCCGGCCACTACGAGATTGTCGTCTTTTCCGATGCGCTCGATGCCTGCGCCGGCACGCTCGAGGGACCAGGACCGTTCTTTCTGGAAGTCGATGGCCGTGTGGACGGCGAGAGCGTGCGCTTTTCGGCGCGTCGCATCGTCCGCCTTGACGACATGGCATCGAAATCCCTCAAAGCCTTTGTCCTCCACATCGATGCCGGCGAATCACTTGCCGGCCTGCAGCAGGTACTCGAAAGCGCCGAACCCGGAGGGGGGCGCATCACGCTGTCTTATGCGGCCCTGAGCGGAAAGGTGGTGGACATTGTCCTGCCCCGGCGGTTTTCCCTTTCGCTCGGACTGAAGGCCGAGATCGAGGCCCTGCCGGGGCTCCGGTCGGTGGAGGCCGCCTGAAACTTGATGTCGGGGTGGTGACGGTCTAAATACCGCCCATTGATCCAACCCGCACGCGGACCAAATCTTTCCGGTGCCGGCACACCCGGTCCCGGTCCGCGGAGGCAGAACCGGAAGAGGAGCACAACGCCATGACAATGCCGCAGTTCACCATGCGCCAGCTGCTTGAAGCCGGTGTCCACTTTGGGCATCAGGCAAGACGCTGGAATCCGAAGATGAAACCCTACATCTTCGGTGAGCGCAACGATGTTCACATCATCGATCTCCAGCAGACGGTGCCGATGCTGCGGCATGCGCTGCAGAGGGTTCGCGACGTCGTGGCCGGAGGCGGCAGGGTGCTGTTTGTCGGCACTAAACGCCAGGCACAGGAAGCCATCGCCGAGGCTGCCGGACGTTGTGGCCAGTATCACGTCAATCACCGCTGGCTTGGCGGAATGCTGACCAACTGGAAGACCGTATCGAACTCCATCAGGAGGCTGCGCGAGCTTGACGAGCGTCTTGGGGAGGACATCACGGGCCTCACCAAGAAAGAGGTCCTGCGCATGACCCGGGAACGCGACAAGCTCGAACGCGCGCTCGGAGGCATCAAGGACATGGCTGGCCTTCCCGACATCCTTCTGGTTGTTGACACCAACAAGGAGGACATCGCCATCTCCGAAGCGCGTAAGCTCAACATTCCCATCGTTGCCATTATCGACAGCAACTGCGATCCCGACGTGGTCGATCTCGCCGTTCCAGGCAATGACGATGCCATTCGTGCGATCACGCTCTACTGTGACCTTTTTGCCCGTGCGGTTCTCGATGGAATTGAAGCCGAGATCGCCGCATCCGGCGAGGATCTCGGTGCCCGTGCCATGGTCGACGAACCGGCGATCGAAGCGGAGACAGCCGGGGACGGCGCGAACGACGACCTGGATTCAACGGGAGAGGAAGCGCCGGCCCAGACGCCGGATGCTCAGGCCCAAACGCCAGATGCGCCGGCCCGGGCGCCGGATACGCCGGATACCTCATCGCCGGGCGCAAGCGCCTGAGGCAACAGGACTTCAGGGGATCGAACAATGACAGCTATTACTGCGGCGCTGGTCAAGCAACTGCGGGACAGGTCGGGCGCTGGCATGATGGATTGCAAGAAGGCCCTGGTGGAGACGGCAGGCGACATGGAGGCTGCCGTCGACTGGCTGCGCACCAGGGGCCTGGCGGCGGCGGCCAAGAAGGCCGGCCGTGTGGCTGCCGAGGGTCTCGTGGCGACGGCCGTATCCGAGGATGGACGGCGTGGCGCCGTCGTCGAGATCAACGCCGAAACAGATTTCGTGGCTCGCAACGGGACCTTTCAGGACTTCGTGCGCCACACAGCGACCCTGGCGCTCGACAGCCATGGAGACGTTGATGCTCTGGCCAGAACGACATGGCCTGGCTCGTCCGGGACGGTGCAGGACCGTCTCACCGACCTTGTGGCGACCATCGGAGAGAACCTGCAGATCAGGCGCTCCCACGTGCTTGGTGTGACGCAAGGCACCGTGGCGCACTATGTCCATACGGCGGCCGCCCCCGGCATGGGAAGGATTGCCGTGATAGTCGCACTTGAATCCGCGGGTGATCGCGACGTTCTGCGTGACGCAGGCAGAAAACTCGCCATGCACATTGCCGCGAGCAGGCCCGAATCGGTGACGACAGAAGCCCTGGATCCGGCGCTGGTCGAGCGCGAGCGCGGGGTGCTGACCGAGCAGGCGCGCGAATCGGGCAAGCCCGAGGCCATCGTGGAACGGATGGTCGAAGGCCGTCTGCGCAAGTTCTTCCAGGATGTCGTTCTCATGGAACAGGTCTACGTCATCGATGGCGAGAGCCGGGTGGCAAAGGTCATGGAAGATCTTGCCCGTGATCTGGGCACGGCCGTCGAGGTGGCCGGTTTCGTACGCTACGGACTTGGCGAGGGAATCGAGAAGAAGGAAAGCGATTTCGCCGCTGAGGTCGCGGCCGCAGCCAGCGGAGGGTAAGGGGGACCACACCCGGTGCCGGCAGACCAGCGCATGACAGTCGAACCTCGCTACAGACGCGTCCTTGTGAAGGTATCCGGCGAGGCGCTGACCGGTGAGGGAGAGTACGGTGTCGATCCGCGGGAGGCAGGGCGCATCGCCGATGATATCGTCGAGGCAGCCGCAACGGGCACCCGGATTGCTATCGTGATTGGCGGGGGCAACATTTTCAGGGGAGTGGCCGGTGCTGCACGTGGCATGGAGCGGGTGTCCGCCGACCATATGGGCATGTTGGCGACGGTCATCAACGCGCTCGCTCTCGAACACGCGCTCGCCGGCAAAGGCCTCGAGACCAGGGTTCTCTCGGCCATTCCGATGCCCACGATCTGTGAGCCCTATGCGCGGACCCGCGCCGTTGCTCACCTTGACAAGGGGCGGGTGGTGATCTTTGCCGCAGGCACCGGAAGCCCCTATTTCACGACCGACACGGCGGCAGCACTGCGGGCCGTGGAGACCGGTTGTGATGCCCTCTTCAAGGCGACCCAGGTAGATGGTGTCTATTCTGCCGATCCGAATATGAACAGAAATGCGGTACGATACGAAAGATTGAGTTACCACGACGTGCTGGTGCAGAACCTCCGGGTTATGGATGCGGCGGCTATTTCCCTGGCGAGGGACAACAATCTTCCGTGCCTGGTCTTTTCGCTTCGCGAACCAGGAGGTCTCTCGGCGGTTCTGAAGGGAACAGGACGATACACGATCATCTCGACTGAGGAGGGAGAGGATCATGACTGAAGATCTGGCGAAAGATCTGAAGCGCCGCATGGAAGGTGCCGTGGAGGTGCTGCGCAGGGAGTTTGCGGGCCTTCGTGCCGGCCGGGCCTCAGTCAGTCTTCTGGACCCGGTCATGGTAGAGGCCTATGGCAGCCGTATGCCTGTCAACCAGATCGGCAGTGTGGGTGCGCCAGAAGCACGACTTCTGACAGTGCAGGTGTGGGACAGGAGTCTCGTCAACGCAGTGGAAAGGGCGATCCGCAACGCCGATCTCGGTCTCAATCCCCAGAGCGACGGCCAGACGGTGCGTGTGCCGATACCGCAACTTGACGAGGAGCGTCGGATCGAGATCACGCGCATTGCCGGCAAGTACGCCGAGCAGGCGAAGATCGCCATTCGCAATGTCAGAAGAGACGGCAACGACCGACTCAAGCGTCTGGAGCGCGATGGCGAAATCTCGCAGGACGAACTGCACCAAAGGACCAATGCCATCCAGGAACTGACCGATGCCGAAATTCTCCGGGTCGACGAGCTGCTTGATGTCAAGCAGACCGAGATCATGCAAGTCTGAGCCTTGATGGTGGCGGACTGCGATCATGACGGACGGTTGTTGCGTCACGTCGCCATCATCATGGACGGCAACGGCCGATGGGCCAGCCAGCGAAGCCTGCCGAGGGAAGAGGGACATCGGGCCGGCGCCGAGTCCGTCCGTCGCATTCTTCGGGCAGCCATCGAGCTTTCCATTCCCTACCTCACCGTTTTCGCGTTTTCTTCCGAGAATTGGCGCCGACCCGGCCACGAGGTCGGCCATCTCATGGACCTTGTGCGGTTTCATCTCAGCAACGAGAAGGACGAACTCGTCAGCAAGGGCATTCGCGTCGGATTCATCGGCGACCGTTCGGGTCTCGATCGCGACGTTCTCGGCCTCATGTCCGACATGGAACGCGCAACGGCGGACGGGACCGCCCTCACGGTCACTGTCGCACTCAACTACGGGGCGCGCGACGAGATAGTCAGGGCGGCACGCGCCCTTGCCACGGACTGTGTCTCGGGAAACCTTGAAGCCCGCATGCTCGACGAGGAGGGATTTGCCCGTCACCTCGACACGTCAGCACTGCCGGATCCGGATCTCATCATTCGAACCGGTGGTGAACAGCGCCTGAGCAACTTTCTTGCCTGGCAGGGCGCATATGCGGAGCTCGTGTTTCTGGATGTGCCATGGCCGGAGTTCAGTCGCGACGATTTGGAGGCGGCCGTCGGCGAGTTTCACCGCCGTGACCGGCGATATGGCGCCGTCACAACCTCCTGAACAGCGCCCCAATGAAACAGGCCGCCGGCTGCTCTCGGCCGCCGTTCTGGCCGCTGTCGCGGTGCTCATCGTCCAGCTTGGCGGCATGTGGTTCGCTCTGCCGGCGCTGGTTCTGGCCGGTGTGTTGCTTCACGAATGGCACCGGCTTTCCGCCACCCCGGGGTACTTCCTCTCCGCCGCTGCGGTCATAGCAGCCTGGATTGCCATCGCCTGGCAGGAGAACCTGGTGATGGCTCTCTATGCCCTCGTCGTCGGCATGATCGGCAGCGCCTTCTATCTCCTGGCGCGCGGCCATGAGGTGCGCGTGACATGGGCAATGTCAGGAATTGCCTATGTGGTCATTCCCATGGTGGCGCTCGTGTGGATGCGCAATGCGGATGGCAGCAGCTTCATTCTTCTATGGATGTTCCTTGTGATCTGGGCATCGGATTCGGCCGCTTTCATCGTCGGCCGCATCATTGGCGGGCCCTTGCTGTATCCTTCCGTCAGCCCCGCCAAGACATGGGCAGGGGCCGTCGGCGGTCTTTTGGCATCCGTTGCCACCGGCGTTGGCACGGCGGCCATGATCCAGGAGACGCTGACAACGACGCTCGTGCTGAGCGTCATCGTGTGCATCGCCGCGCAGTCGGGGGATCTCCTTCAGTCCGCACTCAAGAGGCGTTGGCGCGTCAAGGACACCGGGCGGCTCATTCCAGGCCACGGGGGCCTCATGGATCGGCTAGACTCGCTCGTCCTCGCTGCTCCAGTCTTTGCCTTGGTGTGGACGATCTTCTCCCTGGAGGTGGACAATGCCGTCACGTCCTGAACCGCGCCGCGTGTCGATACTGGGTGCCACTGGTTCAATCGGAACATCGACACTCGACCTCATCATCGCTGGCGGCGATCGCTACCGCGTCGAGGCGGTGACAGCGCATGCCAGTGTCAAGGAACTCGCAGCCATTGCCCGGGCCACCGGGGCGGCCTACGCGGCCATTGCCGATGAGAGTCTCCTTGGAGTGCTTCGCCATGAGCTTGTCGACACGGCGACCCGCGTTGGCGCGGGCCCGGGAGCCTTGGAGGAAGCGGCCCGAATGGACGCGGACTGGGTGATGGCGGCCATAGTTGGTGCTGCCGGTCTGGCTCCCACCCTCACTGCCATCCGCCAGGGCAGCGTGGTGGCGCTTGCCAACAAGGAAGCCCTTGTGTGTGCCGGCGAGCTGATGATCGAGGAGGCACGGCAAAGCGGATGTGTCCTGCTGCCGGCCGACTCGGAGCACAATGCCATTTTCCAGGTGTTTGACGCCGCCAGGATCGATGCCATCGAGAAGATCTGGCTGACTGCTTCGGGCGGACCGTTCCGTACGGCCACCCGCGCCAGAATGGCGGCCGCCACCCCGGAAGAGGCCGTGCGGCATCCCAACTGGAGCATGGGGCGCAAGATATCCGTCGATTCGGCCACCATGATGAACAAGGCTCTCGAGATCATCGAGGCCAGCCACCTGTTTCCGGTCGGCGAAGAGAAAATCGGTGTCGTCGTGCATCCAGAATCCATTGTCCACGGACTTGTCACCTATCACGACGGGTCTGTCCTGGCGGGCCTCGCGACTCCAGACATGCGCACGCCGATTGCCCACACGCTGGCCTGGCCCGACCGCATCGAGGCACCGTCCAAGCGTCTTGATCTGGCGGCCACGGGACAGCTGACGTTCGAGATGCCGGATGAAAACAGGTTTCCGGCACTCGGTCTGGCCAGAACCGCCATTCGCTCCGGTGGTTCGGCGCCTGTGACCCTGAATGCCGCCAACGAGGTCGCGGTGGCCGCCTTTCTCGATCGGCGTATCGGATTTCTCGAGATCGTTTCGGTTGTTGAGGACACCCTGGCGCGTGTCGGGACTGTCGCGACAGACGATATCGAGACCGTTATCATGGCTGACGGAGAGGCAAGACGTCTCGCCAAAGAGGTGGTCCTGGAAAGGTCAGAACGGACATCATGATCGACATCGTCAATGGCATCTGGCCCTTTCTCGTGGTGATTACCGTCATCGTGTTCTTTCACGAACTGGGTCACTACTGGGTGGCCCGCAGGAACGGAGTCCGTGTCGAAGTCTTCTCCATAGGATTCGGGACGGAGATTGCCGGGTGGACAGACCGGTCGGGAACGCGCTGGAGACTGTCGTTGGTGCCGCTGGGCGGCTACGTCAAGATGTTCGGCCAGGGTGCTCCCGAGAGCGACAGCACACAATTGTCGCGGGAAGAACACGCGATTTCGTTCCATACGAAGTCAGTGGGACAGCGCTTCGCCATCGTGCTCGCCGGGCCGCTGGCCAACTTCATCCTTTCAATCGTTCTCTTCGCTGGACTGTTCTGCCTGGTGGGACAGAACCAGACGCTTCCCCGTGCCGGCGAGATCATTGAGGGAAGCGCTGCGGAAAGAGGCGGCATGATGGCAGGGGATCTCATCACCGCCATCGACGGAACATCCATCGAGGCCTTTCAGGATCTCCAGTTCATTGTCTCCACGAACCCGGGTGTCCCGCTCGTGTTCAACGTTCTGCGTGATGGTGAGACCGTGAATCTTGTCATTGCGCCCGACATCGTCATGGAGGACGACGGATTCGGCAATCAGCGTGAAACGGGACGGCTGGGCATCATGTTGACGGCCGCCAATATCGTTGTCGAACGCCTGGGGCCTGTCGAGGCACTCTGGGAAGGCGCGCGGGAGACCTGGAACTGGTGCCTTCGGATCTTTGATTTCCTCGGCAAGATCTTTGAAGGCTCCCAGAGCAGTCGAGATCTTGCGGGACCCCTCGGCATCGCCCACGTGTCTGCCGGATTCGCAGAGTTGGGTATAGCCAGCCTCGTTCTTTTCATGGCCATCCTGTCGGTCAATCTCGGGCTCATCAATCTCTTCCCAATTCCGCTTCTCGACGGCGGACATCTCATGTTCTATACATTCGAATTCCTGTTCGGGAGGCCTTTGGGTGCACGTGCCCAGGAGATGTGCCAACTTGTCGGTATTGGGCTCGTGGGAGCGTTGTTCCTTTTCGTGACATTCAACGACCTGCTCAGACTGGGGCTGTTTGACATGTTCCGCGAACTGGCTTCGTGAGCCGGGGAGGAATGGACCGATGGCATCGCTCAGGCGATTGATTGCTGCCATCCCCCTGATTCTGGGGATGATCGCCCTGGAACTTCATGCCCAGGATGTCATCACAGAGATCGTCGTCTCCGGCAATCAGCGGATCGAACCCGCGACTGTCGCCAACTACATGACCATTCGCGTCGGTGACGCCTATGAC
>JAJEBJ010000130.1 GCA_022822575.1 Alphaproteobacteria bacterium
AAACGGACGCCAGCCGGAAGAGCACCAGCCAGGAACAAATGCTGATACGAAAAACGTCCCAACCTACTACACCAGGCAACAGGGGACCGCGGCTAACGCGGTTCGCCAGTTGGACTACGCTTTCGCCTCACGCGGGTTCCACGAGCGCCTCACGCGGGTTCCACGAGCAAGTTCGTGTCCGTGCGCTCAATGGCAGTATCGGCCAGGATCTGCAGGTCGATGACGATGTCGACGTCGAGTGTGCCGGCATGCGCCGGCACTACCGGCGGCCGCGCGGCCACCAGGTATCTGGGAGTCAGTCCGCCCACCAGAAACACCGACTCCTTCCACGGGCCCAGTCCGCGCAGCAAGGTTACGAGGACGCGCTCGCATTCGACCGTGTACTGATCGCTGTAGCCGTCGAATGTTGCGGGCTTCACCATCAGAAGCCGATCCCTTCGTGCCGAAGGTGCCTGGCCATGTCCCTGGAGCGGCCCTCGCTGCACATCAGGTCGAGATAAACGCGCACCACACCCGCCATCCAGATCCCGTTCACGGACTCTCGAAACAGCAATTCGCCTGGCGACTTGCACTCGATGACCGCAAGGTTTGCGCCTTGTTCAACGACTCGGGCATCCAGTGCGCCAAGAGCCTGATCTGCTGCCGGCCCGTCCAGCAGCCGACAACGCACCTGGGAGAAAGTCGACAGAAACGGCGCGTAGAGTTGCCCTGCCGCCTCGTGGGTGATCGCGTACTCGGCCTTGCTCGCCGCGCAGACCTCGGCGAACTTTTCCACCAGCCCTTCAGCGCGCGCCGACGGCACAAAGTAACGCCGCATAGGTATGGGTCGCAGCACCGCCAGATGATTCACCCATGCATCCAGCAAGGCGCCCGGCTCTTGCAGATGGCGTTCCTTTCCCGGCCCCTGTCCACGCGACACCACCCATTCGAATTTCTCCAGTTCCGTCAGCACCTGCGAGGCGGTTGCGGGAGACACCTGCGCCTGGTTGGCGATGTCCTTCACTCCGAACCACTCGCGATTCCCCTCTAGGACCGCGTGCAGCACTTGCGCACGACGACCTGAAAACACGGAACGGATGGACCGCGACATGCTCTTCGGGGGCGGCTTGTCCACGTAGACATAGATGTTGCCGGCAGGAAGATACAGGCTGCCGCCGCTGTCGTAGTAACCAACCCGCTCGCCCCTGAGCAATTCCCTGGCTCCAGGTGAAATCGATTGGGCGATCAGGAAGGGCACCGCATGCTCTCCTTTCGCCGGCTCAAGCCATCTACGTTCAGGTTTCTGTAGCTGCCAAAGCACCTGCCGCACGTCACGGGGATATACCTCATTCTTCACCTCAATCAGCAGGGTGGCCGCCTTCCCGCCCGCCCGGAGGTCAATCCGTGCGTCATGTCCTCGATCAGGGCCATCCGGCTGTTCCATTCCACTGAATTCCGCCCGCACCCCAGGCAGCCCCTGCAGGGCTTCCAGGAACCCGTCAACCAGCTGTTGTTCCATTACGTTCGAGCCTAACATCGACTTTGGTGTTCAATTCGCTGTACAGCAAATATAGCATATCAGGAGAACATTCAACAGAGGCATAAAATTCACTGCACAGCAAATATAGCAAGCGAGGACGCGAAAGCCGGGATCCAGTTTACCGGGGCTCGGTACGGGGCACTTGAGTCGACCTCCAGGGAAGCGCCCTGCCCCAAGAGACGCAATTGCGGGCGTTTCGCTTTACATTGCTGTAGATGCCGCTGCCGCCATTTCACCCCTGCAGAAACCACATATCGCCAAGACAGGACCGGTCACTCCGACGGTACGCACCGGGCCGGACCCGCAATGATTGCGGCGCCTGTGTCTGGTGCATCAGCGTCTCGATCCAACCGGCATTCTCCGAGCGGGCTCGCGAGACTGGGCGATGGTCCCGTCGGCTGACGTATCCCAAGGCCGCGTCGGCCTTGGCGGTCACGCTGCAGCCCGGACTCGAGAGCGTCGTTGCGCCAGACGCGCAAGACGACGCTTGAGAAATGTTCCCATTCAGACGCTTCGTTCCTGGTTGCGCAATCAACGGAACGAGGGCCGATCTACTGTGGCAGGGCTGTGGCGACGATCTCCTCGAGATCGAACTGGGATGCGGCAGTCGCCACCTTGCGGTCTGGATCGCCTCTCAGCGCCTCGGCCGCCAGGTCCGGCCGATGCAGTGCATCGTAGACCAGTTCGAACGGCAGAAGTTCGAGGCCCTTGACCAGGGCGAGGTTGCCGGCCCCGTCTTCGGAAGCGCTGAAGAACCCGGCCGGCGTCAGAATGAGCCAGGAACCATCGGCGAATCTGCTGAGCGTCGCCAGTTCCAACCCTTGAGCCGCATCCCAGATCCGCGCCGTGTTGTCTCTTGACGCGGTCGCAATGGCAAGCCCATCGGGGCTGAACGCAATGCTGTCGACACCGTGCAAATGACCTTCCAGAACCTTCAGCTCCCGGCCAGTCGCAACGTCCCAGATCCGTGCGGTGCCGTCCCGGGACGCGGTTGCGATGGTATCCCCGTCAGGACTGAATGCGACGCTCTCGGTGTTCCCTGTGTGACCTTCCAGAACCTTCAGTTCCTGTCCGGTCCAGACATCCCAGATCCGCGTAGTTTCGTCCCAGGACACTGTCGCCAGGAGGAGGCCATCGGGGCTGAATGCGACGCCGGAGCCGAGCTGCGTATGCCCCTCCAGCGCCGTCAGTTCATGCCGGCTCCCGACCTCCCGGATCCTCACGATGCCGTCCCAGGACCCTGTTGTTGTTGCGATGAGGTATCCGTCCGGACTGAAGGCGATGCCCGTGACGCCGTCTGGATGCCAGTCCAGCACCGTCAGTTCCTGGCCGCTCGCAACATCCCAGAACCGCACGGAACCGTCCCAGGGTCCGGATGCGGTTGCGATGGCGCCTCCGTCCGGACTGAAGGCAACGCTGGTGATGTCGTCCGAGTGCCCTTCCAGAACCATCAGTTCATGACCGGTCGCAACGTCCCAGATTCGCACAGTGTTGTCCCGGGACGCGGTCGCGACGGTACCCCCGTCGGGACCGAATACGACTCCGGTCAGGCTTCCAAGATGCCCCTCCAGCACCTTGTGTAGCTGCCCCTTGGCGGCGTCCCAGAGAAGCGCACTGCCGTTGAACAGGAACCCGGTTGCTGCCGGGATCGTGCGTCCATAGCCTGTTGCGATCATGTGTCCGTTCGGACTGAACGCGACACTGGTGACGTCTGTCGTACGTTTCCTCAGCACCTTTTGTTGCCGGCCTGTGGCAACGTCCCAGATCCGTGCGCTTCCGCTCAAACGAAGCCCCGAGGTGGTCTCGATCACGGCTCCGTGACCTGTTGCGATCATGCTTCCGTCCGGGCTGAACGTGACGCTGGTCGTGCTATACAGATCGTGACCATGCATCACCTGCACATTCCGGTCGGCAGCGATGTCCCAGATGCGCGTGGTGCCGAAACGGGATGTCGTCGCCAGGTGGTCTCCGTCGGGGCTGAAGGCGGCGCTGACGATCTCCTCAGAATCACTCTCCACCGTCTTCAACAGCCGATCGGTCGAGACGTCCCAGAGTCGCGCTGTGCCATCAATCGACACGGTTGCCAGATAGCGTTCATCGGGGCTGAACGCGATGGCAATTGTCCATTCCCCTTGTCCCTCCAGTACCTTCAGCTCCTGGCCAGTGGAGACGTCCAACAGCTGCACGTTGCCGTCATGGCCGGAATTGAATGCGATCGCGCGTCCATCGGGGCTCGACGCCATGATGTAGACGCCATGCTTCTCCAGAACGTCCATTTTCCGGATCGCCTGACCTGATTCGATGTCCCAGAGCGTACTGGTCGAATGCGTCAGCGTTCTCACCGAACGGCCGTCGGAGCTGAAGGCGACTGCCGTGACAGCTGCATCATGTGCAGGAGCCCATTCCTCCACCAGCACGAACAGTTGTCGACCGGTCATGACGTCCCAGATTCGAGTGGTGCCGTCAAAGGACCCGGTTGCCAGATAGTGCCCGTCGGGGCTGAACGCGACACTGCCGACGGTTGACCCATGCCCCCGCAGCACTCTCAGTTCCAAGCCGCTTGCGACGTCCCAGATCCGCGCGGTCAGGTCGTCGGACGCGGTTGCCAGAAATCGTCCGTCGGGGCTGAATGCGACTCTGTAGACCATGCCCGGATGCCCCAGTTGGGGAACAACGCGCAACGCCGGTTCAGCCGCTTCCGGGCGTTCGCTGAGAACATCGTCCCCAACGAGATCGCGAGTGCTGACGAAGCCGACAAGACCGTTGGAGGTGAGAACCTGGCTCCAGCCATCGACCCGTCTGAATTCCTCAACCACCGTGCCAGAACGCAAGACGGCGACAACGTCGTATTCCGTTGAAGGTCCCCCATAGGCGTCGAGATCGCGTCCCTCCTTGACCCGCCAGATCTCTGCGTGGGCCGAGGTCGTGACCGCCAGCACAGCGACGATCGCCCATAGCGCAGGCACCAGGTGGCTCATGGCACGTCGAGCGGAACCTGACGAGTGCTCCAGGCGCCTGATGAAGCCGAGCTGCCGGGAACCCTCCGCGACCTTGCAATCAGCGCTCCGGTTCGAACGGCAGTCCCCACCTGACGAAAATCCATGGTCGTACACGCATCTCATCGGTTTCTCCCGGTCCGTTCTCCGAGCGCTATGGCTGGAAACTGCCTTCCCCGGGCGGCAATTCCAAGAGGCAATCAGACACTCGTCCCGGTATGACCCGTCGACCGACTCGATAGAGGTATCGTCGGCGATACAGTCGCCTCCAGGCTGTCGGAAGGCGGCCATGCCAGCCTCGAGGCCATGTACTGCCGTCGATCTGCCCGAAACGGATGGCATGGTCGTCTCGGCGGCGGGAGAGTGTCGAATGGCGCACGGACGCGGATGGCTGAGTGTCCCGGTGCTGGGGATCGGCCTCGGCGCACTGATCGCCGGTGCGGCGTGCGCGGCGCCGATGGTCGGGCTGGACGGGTTCATCGGGGAACTCGCGGCAAGCTGGCGTCCCCACATCGCGCTCGGAGTTCTGATCTGCGCAGCGATGGCGCTCGCCGCGCGCTTTCGCCTCCTTGCCGGCCTGCTCGTGGCACTCGCCGTCACGCTGGGCGCCGACGTCATCCGCACGGAACTGGCTTCCGCGCAGGCTGAAGCAAGAAACGGCATGCAAGACGGAGGTGCCGCCGTTCGTGTCGTCTTCTTCAACATCCTCATCTTCAACGACGACGTCGGCAGGTTTATCGCGTGGATCGAGGATCGCGATCCCGACGTTGTCGTGATGACGGAGATGTCGCCTCGTCATGTCGAACGGATGGCCGGGGCCATGGCGGGCTACCCCTTCCAGGTGCTCGAGCCTCGCGGGCATTCGTTCGGCATGGTCTTCTACAGCCGCTGGCCGATCTCCGGCGAGGTCGTTGCCGAACTCGCGGGCAGCACGCCTCCGGCGTCGAGCCCGATCATGGTGACGGCAGGCGTGGAAACCCCCGCCGGCACGCTCCGCGTCACCGGACTGCATGTGTTCCCGCCGATAACGCTGCGGCGTTTCACGCGGCGCAACGAGCAGCTCGCCATCGCCGGTGGCATCCTGGCGCAACTCGATGGGCCCAAACTCGTGGTGGGAGGCTTCAACGCGACCCCGTGGTCGGCGGGACTGCGCGCCTTCGTCTCGGATAACGACCTCACCGGTGTCAACACCCGGGCCACCTGGCCCGTCTGGCTCGGCTTCGCCGGCATTCCGATCGACCACGCCTTGACCAGCCGCGACCTTCGCATCCTCAGTATCGAAATCGGTCCCGACATCGGCTCCGACCACCGGCCCGTCCTGATCGACGTTGCGCCGGCCGGACCGCACGACGCTCAGGAGATACCGTAACCAAAGACGTCACAGGAATCGGGCGCACACGATGTGGTCGTTCAACTGTTGGCGACGGCCTCCCTCACACAGTGCAGCCCGGCGATCGACCTGGTCGTGCCCGGGAACATCCTGACGGTGTACCGGTCCGGAACGGCCTGGCATACCTGTGGCCGGTTCGAAGGATGTTCGCTCCGACGACTTCCGGCGTGGTCGAGAAGCCATCGGTGCACTAACATTCCAGCTGGACCAGTTCGTGAGGCAGTTCAGAGGCAAGTCATGGAGGCCTGCATCTGTGTCGCGTCTTGTCTCTCCGCCTGCGGCGTGGGGGCCCTCCTTGTTCCTGGAGTCGATCCGCTGACCGCGAGGGAGCCAGCCTGTGCCGGCAGCACATGGATGCGCGCCACGGAAGATGAGACGGTGGCACAACCGCGGCTTTGTTCGCAATTCGGATGCAGGAGCTTGTCGTGAAGAAACTCGGGCCGATCGCCGCGATTCTCCTCGTCTGTGCGCTCCCCGTTGCCGTCATCTTTCCCGCAACAGCGCAGTCATCCTGCGCCGACTGGAACACGAGCGCATTCTTCGAGAACGCCGCTGCCAGGGATGTGGCACGCTGCCTGGCGGAGGGAGCCGACCCGGGGGCATGGGGCGACGATGGATGGACGCCTCTTCACTGGATCACGGCAAACGGCAGGACCCTTTCGGTCGTTCAGACGCTTCTGGAAGCCGGAGCCCATCCGGGCGCGCGCGCCAGAACCGGCGAGACGCCTCTTCACCTGGCAGCCGCGTACAGCCCCTTGGTCGTTCAGGCGCTGCTGGATGCCGGAGCCTATGTGGACGCGCCGGATAACAAGGGATTGACACCTCTTCACTGGGCTTCCGCAAACAACGCAACCCCCGCGCTCATCGAGGCATTGCTGGCCTTCGGAGCCGATCCGGATACGCAGTCTTACGAAGATGGCACGCCCCTGCTTCTGGCGGCGGCATTCAGCCCGTCGGTCGTCCCGACGCTTCTGGCCGCCGGTGCCGATTCTGATGCGAGGGACAAGGATGAATGGACCCCCCTTCATGCGGCGGCGGCGTTCGGCACATCACCTTCGGTCATCACAGCACTTCTGGACGCGGGAGCCGGCCTGGAAGCACGCAATGATCTACGAAAGACGCCGCTGCACGTAGCGGCGACGTTCAGCACGACTTATTCGGTTGTCGCCACGTTGCTGGACGCCGGCGCCAACCCGGAGGCGCGGGACGAATTCCGGACGACGCCCCTGCATCTGGCGGCGGGATTCAACACCATCCCTTCGATCATCGAGGCGCTGCTGGACGCGGGTGCCGATCTGGAGGCACGAGATGACAACGGAATGACGCCCCTTTACTGGGCTGCGGAACACACCGCGACTCCATCGGTCGCAGAGGCGCTGCTGAACGCCGGGGGCAATCTCGAGGTGCGGGACAAATGGGGGGACACGGCCCTGCACGGGGCGGCAACTTACAGCGCGAACCCAGCAGTCGTGGAAGTGCTGCTGAACGCCGGCGCCGATCCCGATACACGCACCAACGACGGAGATACTCCTCTGCATGACGCAGCATGGTTCAGTGCGGTTCCTTCGGTCGTCGAGGTGCTGCTGAACGCTGGCGCCGATCCGAATGCGCAGAATGTCGCTCAGAAGACCCCTCTGCATAAAGCGGTGGTCAATGAACAAATCGGACGCGATAGAGTCTTGCTCGTCGTGATGTTGCTGGACTTCGGCGCCGATCCGAACGCACGGGATCACGAAGGAGAGACACCGCTGCACGATGCGATCGTAGGTGGTCGCAAGACAGTCCGAGCGCTTCTCGATGCCGGAGCCGATCCGGGAGTGCGGAACGAAAACGGAGAGACGCCTTTGCACCTGGCGGCTGCCAGGACCAGGACCGCCTCGATCATTCCGGCGCTCGTGGATGCAGGAGCTGATCCGGAAGCACGGGACAACGAGGGCGAAACACCTCTGCACAAGGCGGCCAGGTTCAGCAGGACCAGTCCGGTTGTCACGGCGCTAGCGGACGCCGGCGCCGACTTGGAGGCGCGAAATGGACAGGGGTGGACGCCTCTGCACCTCGCCGCGGCATTCGGCACAAGCCCTTCGGTCGTTGCGGCACTGCTGGACGCTGGGGCAGACCCAGGGGCAAGGACCGGGACCGGCGAAAGTCCCTGGGACCTCATAGCGGACGACTCTCCTCTCCAGGGAACAGCCGTGTATCGGCGGCTTGAAGATGGACGACCCAGGTAGCCCGGCCGGACGATTCGGGTATCGGACTGAACGGAGCATGGGCCGTTTGCGGAGGCTCGGTCTCTCTCGGCCCACGACCATTCCGACCACGCGCTCGCCAGCCCTTACCGCTTCCTGTCAGAACGGAAACTTGAGGTTTCGCCCTCAGGCGAACCTGGCGCCTGACGGCACGAGACCGGCCTTGAAGAACCGCCTCAACGCTGTAAGGGGCATGCGCGCGGGCACGACAACCGTCAGTTGGCGGATACGCCCCTCAAGCGGGCGCCCTGACCGATGGCGTTGCCAGCGCCATGCCACCTGGATGAAACGAGCCCGAAGCGACTGCCGATCGTCGCAAGAGTCATGGCGCTGTCGAACCAACGGCTCGGCCAGGAGCCCCGTCATTCACTTCACTGCAGACAGGAACGAGCAATCGACATTCAAGCGCGTTGTTCTCCGCGTTGGCCGGAACGATTGTCGTGTGCCATGCCAATTGCCGAATCAGGTTGTTCGCGAGAGACGGCAAGGTCGATCGTCGGAGGTTGAATGATGAGAAGGGCCAACATGCTCTTCGGTCTTTGTCTGGCATTCGTGAGCATGCCGGCTGTGTCCGCGGATTGCGACCTGTGGAACACGCAAGAGTTCTTCGAGACCGCGACGCTTGAGGCGGTGAGCAACTGCCTTGCCAGGTACGAGGATCCGAACGCCCGTAACCACAAGTCCAATACTCCCTTGATTCTCGCGACCAAGTTCAATGACGATTCCGACGTGGTCCGTGCTCTGCTCGTTGCCGGGGCAGATCCGAATGCCCGCGGCGAATACCACTATAGCCCGTTGGAATTGGCGGCGATCTGGAACGAGAACCCTGCGGTCGTCGAAGCTCTGGTCGCCGCCGGAGCGGACCCCAA